>NZ_JZIR02000099.1:0-3824 GCF_000961955.2 Hymenobacter sp. AT01-02 | reverse complement strand
GCCAGGACCTAGAAGTTATTGCCAGCAAGTTCCTAGAAGCCCCCATTGACTTTATGTACGGGGGCGGCCTGAAGTTCTTTACCCAACGCCAGGACCGGGTAGATCTGCTGGCGCAGTGGCGGGCCAAGGGTTACCAGGTAGCTACTACCCCCCAACAGGCCCGCGCCCTTACCAGCCCCAAAGCCGTTGCCCTGCTCGCCGACAACGGCCCGACCCGCATGCCCGCTCGCACAGCGGCCTACATGGAGATAGGTTTCGACAAAGCCCTGGAGCTGCTGGGCAAAAACGAAAAGGGCTTTTTCCTGATGGTGGAAGGCTCGCAGATTGACGATGCGGGCCACTTCAATGATACCTCTTATAATGTGCAGGAAGTCCTGGATTTTGACCAGCAGGTAGGCAAGGCCTTTCGGTTCGCAGCCCAGAACGGGGAAACCCTTGTAATCGTCACGGCTGACCACGAAACCGGAGGCTACAGCGTAGTGGGCGGCAGCAGCCAGACAGGGAAGGTATCGGGCCGCTTCACTACTACCCATCACTCAGCGGTAGTGGTGCCCGTGTTCGCCTACGGCAATGGCAGCGAGTTATTTACAGGCTTGTACGAGAATACAGAAATTTACCACCGCCTTAAGCAGGTGATGAGCCCGCATAATTAACAAGATAGCGTTCTGAGGACAAGCCGTTAGCTGCTTTCAAAGTGTCCTTGTTGGTGATGCCGATTTTAGGAAGAAAGGCGCATCGGGCAGCTCGCGGAAGGTAGAGAAGCCAACTTGTGCCTTGTTGTTGAGTTTCTCCTCTATGCGGAAATTCAGCTTTCAAATTAGCGAGCTGAGGTTGATGTCAATGCTAATCGTGTAGCTCGCGTTGGAGTACTGTAGCGTATTTACGCTGGGCACCCCAGCCGAGGGGGCTAGAGCAACGGGGTATGGTTTTGCTTGCGGTAGTTCAGGTAGTTGCAGCGCAGCGAAAAGGTATTCTTAGTATTAAGGCTTGGTCCTGTCTCAGTATCGACCTGGTAACTTGAGAATTAAACTAATACCGTTAAGTAAATGTAAGTACATTGTACATACATTGTACATACATTGTACATACATTTACGCTCATGAACACGCGCCTGATTCGAGTGGGCAATTCCCAGGGAATTGTGCTGCCTAAGAAGTTACTGCAACAGTACCGCCTTAGCGGTGAGGTAGATTTGCAGCCCACGCCCGAAGGCTTGCTTATCAAGCCCGTAGTAAAGCCCTGCCGTCAAGGGTGGGACGAGCGTTTTCAGCAGGCCATTGCCCAAGGTCAGGCCCCGGAGGGCGAGCTACTAGAGGGTTTCTCAGATGAGACCTTTGAGGAAACGGAATGGCAGTGGTAGCCGTGCAGCGCTTTGAGGTATGGCTCATCAACCTCGACCCGACGCAGGGCAGCGAAATCAACAAGACCCGCCCCTGCGTGGTGCTATCCCCCGACGAGATGAACCGCTACCTGCGCACCGTAACTATTGCAGCCCTGACTAGCACCCGGCGCGACTACCCCTCCCGGGTGGATTGCACCTTTCAAGGCAAGGAAGGCCAGGTAGCGCTCGACCACATCCGTTCCGTCGATAAAACTCGCCTGGTACGCCGTTTGGGCGTGCTATCTAAGTCCACGGCGCAGGAGGTGTGCGACCGACTACAGGAGATATTTCAATACTAATGCTACAGCGCCTCACTTAGCAGCCAAAGCTATTAGTGATTGAAAATAACCTCTCTGTAACGCTAAGATATAGGCGTCAATGGCTGCCTAGTGATACTTTGCTCGGTTATCGAATGGGCTTATGAATTAGATAATGTCTTTACGACTTTGAGTTGCTGAATCCATGCCTAGCGCACATTCTCAGCTGCTCACCAGAGCAAATGCTGGCGCAACCCTACTTCGACGTCCTACCGGAGCCAACCACATTATTCTGTTCTACGCACGGAAGCCAGACAGATAACCTGCCTGGACTGAATAGGTACCGATGTGAACGAGCAGATGAAGTTTCGCCGGAAAGTGCAGACTCTCAATGCGGAGCCTACCACTAGCAATCAGCAACTGCACGAGGCCAACACGTGCCTGCTGCATACCACCTTGTTTCTCTTCTTGAGTAGTGCCTTAGAGCCTAGCGGCTGCATAAAGCACGTAGTTCGTTACTTAGAAAGCTTTATACCCTTCCTACTCCGCACAGCGCTACCAACATCTGTCTCTGTAACCGGCACACACTGTTCGTGCTCACCGCTTGACGAGCCAAGACTTCCCTCCTCTTTGCTCTACCTGGAACCCTTCCGTCAAGTATAAGCGCTGGACATGCTCTTAAAACGTCTCCTCCACCATTATCTTCTTCAGAAAGGGCCCAGGATTTTGAAACATCTGTTCCACCAAAATTGGGTTGATTTGTTGCGGAGCAAACGACCCAAGCAGGCCTTCAGCAACGCCGGGCCGAGGTCTTCGCGCAGCTCTTCTTACGTCCCTTATCCACTGACACCCGCTTAGCCCTCTACCCGGCATGACGTTCCGTTTTGTTGCGACGCCCGATTTCGACTTTCTAACCCAGTTTGCGCAGCACCTGCAGGTGCCCGTGCACGATGGGCAGGTTTCCTTACCCGAGCACCTGGGCTCGGGCTACGTCCGCAAGCTGCAGTTTGGAGTCGATTTCAAACTCACCGTGCACCGGTACGAGCTGCGCGAAGACCTCGTCGTCCAGCGCCAGGCGGCTGGTAGCAGCAGCGACCAGATAACCATCTTCTTTTACAACAACGAGCAGCCGCTCGACATTGCTTTCGCCGACCACCCGCAGGTGCGGTTTTCCCAGCGCGACGAGTCGGCCGTGCAGCTCACCTCCAACGACCTGAGCTCCACCATCCGTTTTCCAGCCCGGCACACCGTGCATTACCTGGTGGTAGCCCTCAAGACGCCGCGGCTGAAGGCCCTGCTGGCCGGCAACGAGCCCCACGCGGTGCTCAACGCCCTGACAGCCGACGGCGGCTCCTTTCTGTTCTTCGACAGCATGTCGGCCGAAGCCAAGCTGCTGCTCAAGAATATCACCGACGTCAACCAGCACGACGGGCTAAGCCATTTCTACATCCAGGTGAAAGTGCAGGAATTGCTCTACCTGGTGTTTCGCAAGCTGCTGCTGCGTGAATCGGCTCCGCACCAACCATCAACAGCGCCGACGCGGAGCGGCTGCTGCAGGTGCACGAGCAGCTGCTCACAGACCTGAGCACGCCGCCGGTGCTGCGGGAGCTGGCCCAGCAAGCGGCTATGAGCGAAACCAAGCTCAAGCAGCTGTTCAAGCAAACCTTCGGCAACTCGGTGTACACCTACTTCCAGCAGGCGCGCATGAAAGAAGCAGCTTTCCTCTTGAAGCAGGGGCAGCGCTCCGTGGCCGAGGTGGGCTACGAACTAGGTTTTTCCAACTTGAGTCATTTCAGCCGGCTGTTCGAGAAGCACTACGGCCTCAACCCCAAGCGCTACGCGCAGTCGTAGGCGCTAGCCGAGGTAGTTTGGCGGAAACACTTGCTGCCCGTAGTCCCGGGCCAGGGCCTGGATGCGCTGAATGGCTTCGGGGTCGAGCACCGGCGGCGGCAGAAACTGGCCTACGGCTACCGGCTGGCCTATGTGCTGAAAAAACTCTTCCAGCCCCGCCGGCACCACCGTGCACAGCAGCCGGGCCGGCCGGTCGCTCTTGTTTTTGAAGCCGTGCACCACGCCGCCCTTCGGAATGCGCACGAAGGAGCCGGCGGTGGCTACGTACGTGCCGAACTCGGACTTGACCTCCACTTCCCCTTCTACTTATGAAGAAAGTTTCCTCGATGTCGGCG
>NZ_JZIR02000098.1:0-3857 GCF_000961955.2 Hymenobacter sp. AT01-02 | reverse complement strand
GGGGGCAGATAGTGGGCGGGCGGGCGGGGCCGTGAGGTGGAAGTCGTTTAGGTTTGACTTCAGCACATCGAGGCGGCGGTACGTAGCGGCGGCATCAGAACGGGTGAAGGTAACAAGCAGCCCTGCTACCACTGCAAAGCCTGCCGCTGAGGCCAAGATGGGTACCGCCCGTCGCTGCGCTAACCACCAGGCACTAGGTGCCACGACCAGCAGCGCTAGTACGGCGGCGCTGGGTCGTATCAACCACGCCAGTGCGAAGGCCAGCAGCCCCAGAATAGCAGCTTTTCGTCCAGGCGCTCGTTGCGCGGCATATAGCAAGCCAACGCCAGCGAGCAGCATGGGGATGCGCACGTAGCTAAACCAAAAGCCGTGCTCCAGCCACGCAACTTCAAACAACAGCGTGCTGCACACCAGCACCCAGCCCATAGACAGCCGGGGACTCAACACCTTATCGAGCACAGCAAACAATAGGACGGTAGCAACTACCAGCAGGCCATAGAGCGTAAGCCCATACCACGGCACTGCGGGCGCCGTGGTGTAGAGCCAGGCCCAGAGTGCCGCGTAGCCATGAAAGTACAGGTGCAAGTCGGTGACGGGGGACGCCGCCGATACACCCCGCAGCAACGCCACAATCGTTAGGTCGTCGTTGGTTTCGTAGTAGCACCCCAGCAGCAGGCCATTACCCGCCAAGCATAGCAGCGGCAAGAGCAACATGATAAAACGACGGGCCCGGCCAGAAAAGGTCATGCCGCAAGTTATTGTTTCTAGTACTTGCGCAGACGTAGCAGTGCCTTCTACTCCCCAGGAAAAGCTTACGCGTTTCGCTGAGTCGAATACTTTGCGCATTACTCTGGCCGTTCGATGGCCCGTTGCTATTCCGCTGGCTTGTGAAATAGGAATGACTGCCCAGACCACAATTTGCATTTCGTCGACGCCGGTCCTGCCCGTAGCTTTGCCAACGTGACCCGCTATTCTACCCGCCTGGCCGACTGGACCTTCCTGTTTGTGGCCGTATTTACAGTTGCGTATTTTCTACTAACCCATGAAGGGCTGTATGCGCTAGATGATTACTTCTATTCGCGCTATGCTCATCAGGTGCTTACTGGCACGTTTCAGCTAGCCCCCGATCCGGAAGGCTTGCTTCATGACCCGTTGAAAGAGCGCCCCCTGATTTTTGGGCCCGTGGCATTGTGCTACGCGTTGTTCGGTATCAATATCATCAGCACGACCCTTTGGCCGCTGCTTGCTACGCTGGGCTGCGCGGGCATTCTCTGGAAGCTATACCGCCGAGATGAGCCCCTAGTAGCGGCCACGGCCATGCTGCTACTCGGGCTGCACTACTTCACCCTCAACCTCACCAACTACCTCTACCCCGACAACATTCTGATGTTCTGGTGCTTGGCTGGAGCCGCCACCTTGCTCACTGGCCGCCACCGGCCACGCAACGGTGTCGCCTGGGGCGTGGGGTTTGCAGTGTTGAGCTTTGCCGCTCTCCTCAGCAAAGAAACCATTACTTATTACGTACCCTTCTACCTCGCCGTGCTGGGATGCGATGCCTACCGGCGCAAAAATGGGAGGTTCTGGCTAGCAGCTGTTGGTAGTGGAACCGCTTTGTTGGCTGGCTACCTAGCTTTCTATCAGATATTCACGAATGACGCATTCTACCGCATTCACCTGATTGAGAATACCAACAATTTCCTCAAGGAGGGCAACTACCTAGAGGGCAACCACAGCGCCCTGCTAGCGCGCCTGACCTGGCAGCCTTTCACGTTCTTTCTAGGTATTGGGCTAGGCCCACTACTTGTACTAGCCGGTCGAGCCTTGTTTCCCGACAACGTACCTAGTGAGCCAGACCGGCAGTTTTGGCTGGGACTGGGTTTTAGCGCGCTAGCATTTTACTGGTTAGGTAGCACGTCTATCAGTCAGTATAACCCCATCACCCTACTGCCCCGTATGACCACGCCCTTGCTCCCACCACTGGCCCTGGCGGCGGGGTTTGGCCTTCGCCAGCTACTACAAACGGGGCGCGGACTGGGCCTGGTGGGCCTGCTACTCCTGGCGGGCGGTGGGTGGCTGCACAACAGCTTGTCGGTGCTCTACGGTGGATTGGGACTCTGCTTCGTGGGTTTAGCCCTGGCTCTGCGGTGGCAACGGCGGCCCGCTTGGCTGCAACTAGGCGCCCCTGCTTTAGTAGGCTGCACGCTGGTAGTGTTAGCCGGCAGCCTGGCCCTGCGGCCCACTTATTTTATGACTAAGCCCTCCGTATCGGCCCACTTTGCCCAGGAGCGCGTTATTCGGCGGCAACTCCAGGCGCCGGCGCGGGGAGTGGTATTTGTGGATGACTACCTAATTGGCAACTACGACTTTTACTATGGCTACCGTGTGCCAGCTGGCTTGCAGTACCGTCGCTACTGGGCCCGCGACTCCGTGCGCTTAGCTCCCGGGCAGCGCGCATGGCTGCTACTCAACCGCAGCACTTTGAGCAACGATGAGCTAACCCGCAAGCTTATTCGCTACTCCCCCGATTCAGTACTAAGCTGGTTCCCTCGGCGGCACCTGTTGGCCCATGATGGCCAAGTAGAACTGTACCAAGTAAAGCTCGCCTCGCAGTAGAGTATTGCCTTACAAACAGCCCATCACTCTTATTTCCATTAGCCCACAATAGCCAGTGCTTATTTCTGCCAAAAGCGCATTTCCAGGGAGATGCGGGTTTCGTCGGGGTTGAGGTTGACTGCCCCGCCGTGGAGCAAGTAGGGCGAAAACAAAAGCACCTGCTCGGCGCCCGGGTTCGGGCGAATAAGCTGCAGTTCGGTGGGTGAACTAGTCACACCAGGTACTGTGTAGGTGGCCCCATTGTATACAGCACCGCCCTGGGTGCGGCCAGTGCGACTTTCAGGCCACCAGTGGCTTCCCGGCACCAAGCTCAGCGAAGATTGCGGCGTGCTGCCACATACTGGCACATATATATTGATGCAGTCATCATAATCAGGCAGCCATACGTCACGATGCAGTGGGTTATTGTCGGATCGGCCCGGGCGTACCAAGCGCAAGTGAAATACCTCTAGCTCCTCAAACGGGTTGTGGGCCTGCACCGGTCGGCCACACAGCTGCGCCACGCGGGCCTCTACTGCCGAGACCGGTACGGGCAGGCGCACCTGCTGAATTTCTTTAAGCTGCTGCACCACGCTAAGTGCCGGGCCTGGTCGTCGCCGATAAGGTGATGGTAGGCCGTCATGGGCGCATGGGCGGGTACTGGCAAGCCGGTGGCACGCACGGCCTCGCGCACCAGTTCTTCCAGACCCGCTCGCAGCCTTTCCTGCTCGGGAGCTGCCAGAAAAGGAGCTACCACATAACCAGCGTCGGCCCAGGCTGTGCCCGCAGTCAGGTCAAGGCTACTGGCTAGTAGTACCCGGTCGTCGGGCACCTGTACCTCGCCGTCAATCTGGTAGTGAATTTCACGCTCGTTTATGCGGGCTTTCATCATGCAAGGTAGGGCTGGAAGAAAGATGCAAGGTAGCCAAAAGCGCTGTTTTGGGAAGATACAGGCCAAGCACCTTTTGCCAGCGGCGTGCTAGTTGGTGGGTCCGTGGTTACCTTTCCAGTCCGTTTCTTCTCCTGCTTTGCCCGCTGCCATCCACTTGCGCCGACTATCCCTGCCCACGGTTACGCTGCTCATCGTCGGCCTCTTTACAGTTGCGTATTTCTTTCTCACGCACGAAGGCATCTACGACTACGATGATTATACCTACGCCCGCTACGCCCATCAGCTAGCCACGGGTACGTTTGTACCCGCCCCCGCCCCCCAAACTCACCCCCGACCACACCCCCCCCTGCATAACCGCTGGCTGGGTGTTTGG
>NZ_JZIR02000097.1:0-1299 GCF_000961955.2 Hymenobacter sp. AT01-02 | reverse complement strand
CCGAATTCGTGAACCGTGAGTACTCCCAGAAAAGGGATGCTAAACCACAGCCCTGGCTCTAGCCATGCCCACCACTGGTTGGTGGGCAACTGCCACAGCACATCCGGCCGGATGACATCTAGCCGGCCAGCCGTAATAGAAACGCCAGCTAAGGTGGTCGTAAATAAGGTGATGAGGAATAAACTCAGGTGCAGCAAATACACGCGCCACCGGGGTGGTTCGGGTTTTTCGTACTGCACAAATGCCAATTCTGCTTCCTCCGCGAGAGTAAGAAAGCCAGGGGTAGAAGCATCAGGAAAGGGGAGGAGCGGAGGCGTCTCGTTCGAAGGCACGGAGGGCAGCGGGTAGGGCGTCAGTGAGGGTAAGGGGCGGGGCCAAGAACAGCGTGTGAAGTCCCAGACGGCGGGCCGTTTCAATGTGCTGCGGGCTATCTTCAATAAACAACGTTTCCTCCGCCTTCCAGTTCATCTCCTGTAGGGCATGGCGAAATATTTCCTCTCCTGGCTTACGAAGGCCCACTTGCTGGGAGTAGAACACGCGGTCCAGAGCATCGGCAATACCGTGCGCAAAGCCGTACTCTGTTTTCAGCACCGCATTGATAGCGTCAATGTGAATCTGGTTGGTGTTGGAGAGTAACGCCGTCTGGTAGCCCTGCGCACGCAACTCCGCAATAAGAGCTAGACGCTCGGCGGGTACATCCAGCAGCATGGCATTCCAAGCAGCATCTAGTTCCTCATCGGAAGCCTCCAGCTCGTAGTGCTTGCGCAACCCGTCGCGGAACTCTTGTGGCGTTAGTCGTCCTGTCTCCATCAAATCAAACAGCTCGGCCTGCGCCGCTTGCGTGAAGGCAATGGTGCTGCCACGGCGGGAGAGGCGGCGCATAGCTTCCAGCGTTCGGTCGTAGTTGAGGTTGATAATAACACCACCAAAATCGAAGAGCAGGTGAGGTAGCTTGTGAGGCATAAGGTGTTGATAAAGAAAGGGTAGTGTGGTAAAGACGCAACTGCTGGCTAGCCCAATACGTGAGTATTGCGCCAAATATTGCGGCGGAAATTGCAATTACGCGCACAAACTTCGAGCTTTGCACAGCTGAAACCAACCAGTTGCTGAGAGGTTTCGCGCCGGGCCTATAGCTCAATCGGTTAGAGCAACTGACTCATAATCAGTAGGTCGCTGGTTCGATTCCAGCTGGGCCCACCTTATTCAATTGAAAACCCCGTTAGGATATCTCTAACGGGGTTTTTATTTTCTATATGGTCTCTACTAAGAAGGGACACGTGACATACACGTTGGTAGCCA
>NZ_JZIR02000096.1:0-2744 GCF_000961955.2 Hymenobacter sp. AT01-02 | reverse complement strand
GTGCTCAGCACTCGGGTACAAGCCCGGCAGCTATTTATTGGCAAGCTGCTGGCCTGCGGATTGGTAGTGGGCGCCGTGGTAGCAACGCTGGCACTGGGGGCGCTGGGCCTACTACTGGTACAGCGCGGGGCTGCGGGCCTGGGCCCGGTGCTGCTCACCTATGGCTGCTACGTAGTGGGGCTGACGATGTACGCCGTACTGCTCACGGTACTAGGGGTAGCAGTGTCCCTGTTGGCGCGCAGTTCGGCGCTGGCCTTGGTCGTGCTGGCAGGCTTCTGGCTGGTAGGCGTATTTTTGGTACCTCGGCTGGCGGGCGAACTATCGCGGCAGGTATATCCGTCTATCACGGCGGTAGAGTTTGACGACCAAACCTTTCGGGAGAAGGAGTACGGCATGGGAAACGAGGGCACCAAAGACCACCGCCGCGCCCTGCTGGAACAGCGCACCCTGGCGCAGTACCACGTTAAGCGCCTAGAGGACCTTCCGGTTTTCTATATCCCCATCACCATTGAGTACTTCGAAGAAACTGATGGCCTCGTGATGGACCGTGCTTACGCCGCCGTTGAGCGCAACGAGGCCCGCCAAAACGCCTTTGTGCTGACCAGCGCCGTGCTGTCGCCCTTCCTAGCGTTCCGTGACTTTTCCTTGCACCTGACCGCTACCGATATAAATACGCATAATGACTTTGCCCAACAGGCGGAGGCCCACCGCCGCCGCGTAGGCAGGGTGGTGGATGCCTTCTACCAGAAACACACGGTAGCCAGCAATGACTTTTGGAAGACAGTGCCGCAATTTGCTTACTCAGCGCCGGGCCTGGGCTGGCGCCTGCACAACGCGGTGGCTCCGTTGGTAATTCTGCTGGTGTGGCTGGTAGCCGCCGGGGGCATGGCCGCCTGGGCCTACCGTCGCCTGACAGCCTAGGGCTGCTTGGGTTTTCTTCTTGCGGCGGGGCAGTTACTGGCCAGCCTTAACCAACTAGTATCATGCAGGCTTCTCTGTTCCGCGTGCTCTTCAGGCACGAGCTTATCTCCCTATACCGTAATCGGGTGCTGATTACCCTTTTTTCCATTCTGCTGGTGCTGCTCGTTGGGGCTCTCTGGATGGGTAGCAGCCGGCTGCACCAGCAGCAACGCACGCTAGGCCAAATTAGAGCGCACCGGGTAGCGGCGCAAGACAGCCTCAAAGCACGCATCCGGCGCATCGAAGCTCACGGTATGTACTATCCCGGCTTCATCTGGGACGACCCCACGTATGCCTACAATACTGCCCGCAACGAAGGCCCCCAGTATGCCGTGAAGCAGCCCTTTGTCCTGCAAGCCCTGGCCACGGGGCAGAGTGCGATGCAGCCGTTCTACTACAAAGTATACATCACCCGGAAGCAAGCCCTGGTGCACGAGAGCGAGATTGACAACAGCTTTTTACAGTTTGTTGACACCTTCGATTTTTCGTTCGTGGTGGTGTATCTGTTGCCCCTGCTCATCATCGTGTTTACCTACAACCTGCTGTCCTCGGAAAAAGAACAGGGGACGTGGGTACTACTTAAGACTAGCAACCAATCTATTGCTCGGCTGTTGCTGGGGCGGCTGGGTATTCGCTACGGGCTATTCACGGCTGCTGTGTGGACCGTAGTAGTACCAGTGCTGACGCTGCTAATTGGGCCCAGCTTCCTGGCTACTACTAACTGGTGGTGGCTGGTCGCGTTTGTGTCGGGCTATTTCGCGTTTTGGTTTGCGCTGGCTTTTCTAGTCAATAGCTTCTCGCTCAGTTCCAACCTCAATGCCATGAGCCTGATTTTTCTGTGGTTGCTACTGGGCCTGCTACTGCCCAACCTGCTGCAAATCGGCCTGAACCGGGTTTACCCTATCCCCAGCCGCATTGCTCTGACCACGGCTGAGCGCGAAGCCACCAACCGTTACTTCGAGAAAGATGGTCAGTTGCTCACCAAAGAGGTATTCAACAGCCCGCGTACCCTTATTCGGCAGGCATCCATCGTCACGCCGGGTATGGTGTACGGCTACGGCATTATTGTATCCAAGAGTCAGATCATCAAGGACCAGGCAACACGAGTAGCGGAGAACAACCTCTATGGTCAGGTTGAAAAGCAGCAGGCGGCCATTGGGCAACTGCAGTGGCTAAGTCCGGCTTTGTTGCTACAAGAGGTGTTAGCTACCCTGGCAGGAACTCACTGGCACCAGTTCAACCGGTTCAGCCGCGACGTAGATGTTTTCCGGGAGCACACGCAGCAGTTTTTTTATCCCAAAATGGCGCTGGAGAGTACTTATCGCACATTTACAGTGAAGGATGCGGACGCCATTCCGCAATTTCAGTCGCGCGCATACGCTACCTACTCAGGGCAGTATCTCGGCCGCGTATTGCTACTTCACGTAGTTGGTGTGCTGGTGTTGATGGTGCTCGGGTATCGGCGGTTACTTCACGCCAGCCGGTAGCAGATGCTCAGTATGGGAGTATCCTTGCGTTCGGATGAGCTATATAGCACCTTATCTGTTGCTGAGGCAGATCAGCTGCATAGGGACTTTATCGATTTCAAGCTACTTGTTTTCAGGATGCTACGGCCAAACGTGCTTGTTACCTGAAGCAACCAACAAGCACGTATCGGTGGAAGCTGGAAAACAGGTGACTACAGCAAGAGCGAAGCCGTACCTAGAGCGCACGGTGAACTTCTGCGCCTGGGCAATAATCCATGTGCAGCATTAGCTACTATTTCCTACGCCGCTGCCGGCAGC
>NZ_JZIR02000095.1:0-917 GCF_000961955.2 Hymenobacter sp. AT01-02 | reverse complement strand
GCCCAAGCCGATAAGATAGCCGCAAAGAACCCCAGCAAGTACAAGCCCATTAGAGCTACTCCGCGCAGGTTAAATATTCCGAGCACGGGCACGTCGGGCACCACTAGGCCAATAAGCACGGTATACACCGGAATCCGGGCCGAGCAGCTCATCAGTGGCGTTACGAAGATGGTGATGATGCGGTCCTTCCAGTTTTCGATTGTGCGTGCGCTCATGATGGCGGGCACTGCGCAGGCAACTCCAGAAATCAGCGGCACAACGCTCTTGCCGTTGAGTCCAAACTTGCGCATGATGCGGTCCATCATGAAGGTAACGCGGGCCATATAACCTGTTTCCTCCAGTACCGCAATAAAGGCGAAGAGCAAGGCAATTTGGGGGATGAATATGAGTACCCCTCCCAATCCAGCTAGCACTCCTTCTGTGAGCAAGCTCACTAACGGTCCATTAAAGTTAGTTTGGATGAGACTATTGATCCATGCTACGCCCTCGTCAATCAACTCCATGGGGTAGCTTGCCCAGGCAAATACCGCCTGAAACAGGAGAAACAGCACCGCAAAGAAAATCAGGTAGCCCCATACCTTATGCGTGAGCACTCGGTCGAGGCGGTTGCTGTACGGCTCATTACGCTCAGTGCGCGTCACCTCCACTGCATTCAGCAGAATGTGGTTGATGAGCGTGTAGCGGTCAATGGTTTCTTGGGCTTGACGAGCAGTTGGCTCAAACCCATACTTCTCCGTTAGCTCCTGAATGTAGGCCCGATCATCGGGAGATAAAAAGCCGATATGACGGTACTGGTGTGCGTAGTGCAGCGCCAGATAGTCGTTGTGCAAGTTGAAGTAGTACCGAATCTGCCGAATCATGGGCAGCAGTTCGTCTTCCGGCTCGTAAAAATGCACCGTGGGTGCTCCCAGCATTTG
>NZ_JZIR02000094.1:0-23884 GCF_000961955.2 Hymenobacter sp. AT01-02 | reverse complement strand
CCGGTGGGCCCTTCCAGCAGCACTGTGCTATCCGTTGGCGCTACTCGCTGAGCAAGCTTCTTGGCTTGGGCTAGCGCCGCTGAGTGCCCAATCATGCTCTCGAAGCTGTACTGGGCTCCAATCTTTTTTTCCAGGTCCGCTACCCGCTGTTGCAGGCGGGCCTTTTCGGCGGCGCGCTCCACCACTACCAGCAGCTGGTCATCGGAGTCGCCCTTGGTGAGGTAATCAAAGGCGCCGTCTTTCATGGCCCGTACCCCGTCGGGAATGGTGCCGTAGGCCGTCATCAGAATGACTTCGGCCAGGGGGGCAGCTTGTTTGTAGCGGGGAAGCAGGTCGAGGCCGTACCCATCGGGTAGCTTCACATCCGAGAGCAGCACCAGGACCTCCGCGGCGTGCTGACGCAGTAGTTCCAAGCCGCGGCTGGCATCGGGGGCTTGCAGCACGGCGTAGCTTCGAGTTCTAGCACCCGCGCTAGTAGTTGCCGGAGGCTGGTTTCGTCATCGATAAGGAGGAGGGTTCTGGAAGGCATGGCGCAGCAGGGGAGTAGGAGCCGCAAAAGTCGCGGTTTTTCGCTGGCGTAGGGCGTGGGCCGGCTAGCTGGCTTTCAGCCGCGCGTCAAAGGGGTGGGGTTCAAGGCTTACCGTGCGCAACTGCTGATGATCGGGGTGGAGTGGGTTGAGCAGGTAGTTCCACTCGGTGGGGGCGTGGGCCGAGGGTACGCGCAATATCCAGAACTTGGCTTCATCAAGCCAGGCCCGGGCAATGGTTGCCAGTTCCGAAGGGTAGGGAATTTGCTGCCAGTTAGCGGGCAGGTCGGAGGCTAGTACCTGCCGGAAGGGAGTCGTGTCGGGTACTTCCAGGGTGAGGGCGAAGTAGTTGCGTGGCAGCGTGGGCGAGTTGGCCAGCACCTCCAGCTTGGCCAAGGATAAATGCTCGGCAGTATACAGAATCTGGGTGCCCACTTTGTGCCAGCGTCCACCGTAGTACAGGCCACCTTGCCCGGAAGTATCAGAAATGTAGGGTGCCTTGCCCAAACGGTACAGCAGCATACCAGCAGATAGGGAAAAAGAGGGCACAACGGCCCGGGCCCCGAAGTCCCCCCTGGCCTGTGCGCCCTGGCTTTCGTGCGTATTATGAGAAGTGGCCGTACTGAATGCGACCCAGTACGTCGTGCACTTGGTCGCGGCCAATGACGGAGTGGAGCAAGTGTTTGGGCTTTTGTCCACCCAAGGCCGGGATGGGCGAATTAAGCCAGAAGTGCAAATCCTCCTCGTCCTCGAACACTTCCATTCCTTTGGCTAACACGGCCGACAATTGAATTGCCTTTTCGCCCTCGTCGAGGGTGAGGGGGCGCTTAGTTTGTTCGCGCCGGGCCAAGGTGCTTTCCGACACGCCCAGTACTGCGCTCATTTCCTTGTTGGAAAAGCCGAGGTGGCGCTGTAGTACCCGCACCGATTGCACCGAAATCCCCTTAATGGCTACGGCCAGCAAGTCTAATTCATTGCTGACCATCTGGGGAATTACCGCCGAACCACCCATGAGGGCTACCATACTGGCAACGGAAGTTTTGCGAACGACTGTCATTTGCGTATTTTTAAACCGTCATTTGACGGCAATATACGCACGAACGGAAAATTCATTCCAAAAGATTCCTTTCTGCCTTCTTGCTGGGGGAACTTTCCTTGCCTTTACCCATGGCCTACCTCGATCAAACACGCCTTAGTAAGTTTCTAAGCTTGCACTTGCGGCACAACCCCAGCGGGCTAGGCCTGACGCTGGAAGAAGGGGGCTGGGTAGGAGTAGAGGCCCTGCTGACCGGGTGCGCCACCCGCGGGGTGCATCTCACACGTGCCGAGTTGGAGCAACTGGTAGCGGCAGATGCCAAGCAACGCTACGCCTTTGATCCTACCGGAACTCGCATTCGGGCCCAGCAGGGGCATAGTGTGCCGGTAGCGTTGGGGCTGGCGCCCCTGGTGCCACCCGCCCTGCTATACCATGGTACCGTTGCCGCGGCGCTACCCGCTATTCAGCGCGAGGGCTTGCAAAAAATGCAGCGGCATCATGTGCATCTTTCATCTGATGCCGAAACCGCCCGCCGCGTGGGAAGTCGCCGGGGCAAGCCTGTTCTACTAACCATTGACGCCGCCCGGCTGCACGCGGCAGGGGGCATCTTTTATCAGTCGGGCAACGGGGTGTGGCTGACCGACCACGTGCCTCAGCATACGTGGTCCTGCAACGTGAGGCCCCAGAGTAGGCGTGCGGGTACGGGGGAGCTGTTACCTTTGCCAGTTCACCTATTTTCCGTGTTGCTACCTATGCCTGACGCTCAACTCCTGATTGACCATACGGTCGAATTTGTTCGCGCAAAGTTTCTCCACGAAGGTTCCGGCCACGACTGGGAGCACATTCGGCGGGTGTGGCAGGTAGCGCGCGCCCTGGCCCAGCAAACGCCCCAGGCCGATCCGCTGGTAACGGAACTGGGCGCCTTACTACACGACGTGGCCGACTGGAAGTTTCATGGGGGCGACGAAGAAGCCGGCCCCCGGGCCGCCCGCCAGTGGCTGCAGGCGCAGCACGCCCCGGAGGCCGTCATTCAGCGGGTTGAAGCCATCATCCGCGAAATTAGCTTTAAGGGACTGGGAGTGGCCACGCCCATGAGCACCGTCGAAGGAGAACTGGTGCAGGATGCCGACCGTCTTGATGCTATTGGGGCCATTGGGGTGGCTCGCGCCTTTGCCTACGGCGGCCACAAGGGACGCCCCCTGCACGATCCTAATGTAGCGCCCATTGAGCACGCTTCTTTTGAAAGCTACAAGCAGAACACGGCTCCTACCATCAACCACTTCTACGAGAAGCTGCTGCACCTGCGGGAGCGGCTGAACACGCCCGCTGCCCGCCGGGTGGCCGAGGAGCGCCACCATTTTATGGAACGCTTCCTGGCCCAGTTCCTGCGCGAGTGGGACAGCCAGGATGTATCAGCGTAATTGGGTCACCTCGTACTAATCAGCCAGGGGCGGGGTGACCCAACGAGCCGACCCCGTACCCCCTCATTCCCCCTCTATCTTTCTACTTGCATGAAAAGTTATTACCCGTTTTTGCGGTTGCTCACCCCATTGGTTGTGCTGTTGCTCGTGGCCTCCTGCCGTTCCTGTCCCATGGAATCTTGCCACACCCGGAAGGTGCATTTTCACAACGGCACCAAGTACCGCGGCCAGCCTTTATTCAAGAAGCAAAACCCGGCCATCGGCGAAAAAATCAAGGAGCATAAGCAGGGCTCCGGCAAGCACAAAAACGACCGAAAGAAGACGCTGAAATAGGTCCCAAAGATGGCGCTAGATTAGGTAAAACGGCCTTTTTTGCCTATCTTGCAGTCTTAACGAAGTTCACTCTCACGGGCCCTTATGCCCCCGCTTTTTAGGGGGCCACGGCCACTTAGTTCTCCCTATGGCGGAAGGCGAAAAGATCATTCCGATAAACATTGAAGATGAGATGCGTGGGGCTTACATCGACTATTCGATGTCGGTCATCATCTCCCGCGCTCTACCCGATGTGCGCGACGGCCTCAAGCCCGTGCACCGGCGCGTGCTCTATGGCATGAGCGAGCTGGGCGTTTCCTACAACAAATCCTACAAGAAGAGCGCCCGTATTGTGGGGGAGGTGCTCGGTAAATACCACCCCCACGGCGACTCTTCCGTGTACGACACGATGGTGCGCATGGCCCAGGACTGGAGCCTGCGCTACCCCCTCGTAGATGGGCAGGGTAACTTCGGTAGCATCGACGGCGACTCGCCGGCGGCGATGCGTTACACGGAGGCTAGGTTGAAGCGGCTGGCCGACGAGATGCTCGGCGACCTGGACAAGGATACGGTAGACTTTCAGCCCAACTTCGATGACTCCCTGGAGGAGCCGTCGGTCATGCCGGCTAAGTTTCCCAACCTGCTGGTGAACGGTACCACGGGTATTGCCGTGGGTATGGCCACTAACATGGCGCCTCACAACCTGACGGAGGTAGTCAACGGCATTATTGCCTATCTGGCCAACCCTGATATCACCGTAGCGGAGCTGATGGAGCACGTAACCGCTCCTGACTTTCCGACTGGGGGCATCATCTACGGGTACGACGGCGTACGCCAGGCTTTCGAAACGGGCCGTGGCCGCGTGGTTATGCGTGCCAAAGCTCACTTCGAAACCACGGCAACGGGTAAGGAGCAGATTGTGGTGACCGAGATTCCCTATATGGTGAACAAGGCTTCCATGATTGAAAAGACGGCGGCGCTCATCAACGAGAAAAAGATTGAGGGCATTGCGGACCTGCGCGACGAGTCGGACCGGGATGGTATGCGCGTGGTATATGATCTGAAGCGGGATGCCATGCCAACGGTCGTGCTGAACAACCTGTTTAAGTACACCCAGCTGCAATCCTCATTTGGCGTCAACAACGTGGCCCTGGTGAAAGGACGCCCGATGACCCTCAACCTCAAGGACCTGATCCACCATTTCGTGGACCACCGGGCCGATGTGGTGGTGCGTCGCACGCGCTACGAACTGGCCGAGGCGCAGAAGCGGGCCCACATCTTGGAGGGCTTGCTTATTGCCCTGGACCACCTTGATGAGGTAATTGCCCTGATTCGGAGTTCGCGCGACGGGGAAGTAGCTCGTCAGCAGCTTATCGAGCGGTTCTCCCTGAGCGAGGTGCAGGCCCGCGCCATCTTGGACATGCGTCTGCAGCGCCTCACGGGCTTAGAGCGCGATAAGATTGTACAGGAGTACGATGAGCTGATGAAGCTAGTGGACTACCTCAAGTCCGTATTAGCCTCCGACGACTTACAGCGCAAGATCATTGGCGACGAACTCGTAGAAATTCGGGAGCGGTACGGTGATGCTCGTCGGACGACCATTGAGTACGCCGGTGGCGACTTCTCCATGGAAGACATGATTGCCGACGAGAGCATGGTTATTACCATCTCCCGCGAAGGCTACATCAAGCGCACAGCCCTAGATGAATACCGCTCGCAAGGTCGCGGCGGGGTAGGTGCCCGCGGGGCGGCTTCCAAGCAAGACGACTTCACCGAGCACCTGTTTGTAGCTACCACCCACGAATACCTGCTGTTCTTCACCGAAGCAGGGCGCGTATTCTGGCTAAAAGTGTACGAAGTGCCAGAAGGAGGGAAGGCTACCAAGGGCCGTCCAATCCAGAACCTCATTGAGATTCCACGGGAGGATAACGTGCGGTCCGTGCTCAACGTGCGCGGCCTGCGTGACCCCGACTACCTGGAGAATACCTACCTGATGTTCTGCACGGAGCAAGGTACGGTGAAGAAGACTCCTCTCGAAGCCTACTCCCGTCCGCGTGCCGCTGGTATCAACGCCATCACCATCAACGAAGGCGACCGGCTGTTGGACGTGCAGTTGACGACGGGTACTTCCGAGGTGGTAGTAGCGTTGCGTTCCGGTCGGGCCGTACGCTTCTCCGAGGAGAAGGTACGTTCCATGGGCCGTACGGCGGCGGGGGTGCGTGGCATCACGCTGGCCGAAGACGCTGCCGACGACCGGGTAGTAGGGATGGTCTGCATCGATAAGGACAGCCAGGACGAACTGCTCGTGGTGTCGGAGAACGGCTACGGCAAGCGCAGCCCCTTGGAAGAATACCGCATCACCAACCGCGGTGGTAAAGGGGTGCGCGCCATGAAGCTCACCGATAAAACGGGCCTGTTGGTAACCATCAAAGCGGTAAATGACACCGATGACCTGATGATTATCAACAAGTCGGGTATCACCATCCGTCTGCGGATGGCCGAGTTGCGCAGTATCGGCCGGGCAACCCAGGGCGTGCGGCTCCTAAAAATCAGCCAGGGCGACGAAATATCGTCGGTGGCGAAGGTGGCGGCGGAAGAAGATAAGGACCTGGATGCAGAAAATGGCTTGCTGCCGGCCCCGGACACTGATCTGACTTCGCTGACTGACCCCGATTTGCTCAGCGCTAATTAACTTGCGACGGCAGAACTCCTCTTCGAGTTCTGCCGTTTGCTTTACAATTCCTTTCACTCAACCTGCATAATTCTTCAGCAAACCTCCCATGAAGAAGACCTTATTGACGCTCGTGGCTGCGGCCGCCCTACACACCGCTTCGGCCCAGAACTCAGCGGTAACCAACGCTGTTCTCTTTCAGCGCCAGGGTACGCTAGACAAAGCCCGTACGGAAATTGACAAGGCCATTACGAACGAGAAAACCTCGGGTAAGGCAAAAACTTGGTACACGCGCGGCGAAATCTATGACGCCATGGTATCAAGCCCCATCTATAGCAAAGGCCTGACCGCCGGCGAGGGCACTACTACGGCCTTCCAATCTTACCAGAAAGCCATTGAGCTCGACGGTAAGGACGGCGAATTTGGCAAGCAAGCCGTGCAGAAGCTCGATGGCCTGTATGGGTTGGCTCTGAACGCCGGCGTTGAAAGCTACAACGGCAAGAATTACGACGAAGCAATTAAGTCGTATAAAATGGCGCAGCAGATCCGCCCGCAGGATACGACTGCCTTGTTGTACGCAGCGTATGCTGCTGAAGCCAAGCAGGACTTTTCAACGGCCAAGGAAATGTATGGCAAGCTGCAGACCAACAACTATAAGTCGCCGCAGATGTACACGCGACTGTTGCAAATGGCTCGGCAGGACAAGAATGATGCGGAGGCTATGAAAGTGTTGCAGCAGGCTCTGCAGGCGTACCCAACTAACAAAGGTTTATGCTAGAGGAACTGAACATGTACATCAGCGCCGGCCGGGGCAAAGAAGCACTCGACAAGATTGACCGTGCAATTGCAGCAGATCCTACGAACTCCAACCTGTACGCAGTTAAGGGTTCTATCTTGGATCAGGACAAGCAGCCTGCCAAGGCGTTGGAAGCCTACAAGAAGGCAGTTGAAGTAGATCCGAACAACTTCGACGCGAACTTCAACTTAGGTGTGTACAACTACAACAAGGCGGCTGACCTATATACCAAAGCGAGCAAGATGAGCTTGGCCGAATACAACAAGTCGGGCAAGAAGTATGAGGCTGATGGCAAGAAGTTCTTCCAGGAGTCGATTCCGTACTTCGAGAAGGCGCTACAGGCCCAGCCAGATGACCGTGCTACCATTGCTTCCCTGCAGAAGGCTTACCTGCGGGTTGGTCGTGCTGCGGATTCAGAGCGGATGTCAGCCAAGATGAAGTAAGCAGTTGCGAGCCTGCCACAAGGTAGGGGAGCTATAAAAAAGCAGCCCGGAAGATCTTATTGTTCTTTCGGGCTGCTTTTTAAAAACGCTACTTAACATAATATAAATTATAAGACAAAAGGGCATCTGCTAGTGCAAGCACTTTGCCAGTGATATATTGGCTTTAGGCTTTATTAGTTAGTCATCCTTTGGACTGCGTAGATCTGAAGGCGTTCTTCTGCTTAGGCTCGCTCACTACATAAAGGATGTCAACTATTGCTAGTTCGCGCGTGTAGTTAATCTCCTATCAAAACTGGGATCTTATAACTGGGACTCCATGTCGGTTTGTTGACAACACCCTAGCTGATATATACATATACAAGTGGCCCATGCAATAAGTCGTGTGGCGGATTTTAGAGCAGGTACTTAATCGGGTATAAAAATGGGACTAATAAAACGCCATCGTACCTAACGTCACCATAGTCACCGTACATCTAGATACGATGATAAAACGAAGAGTTGGTTACGTGACTGATTGTTGCTCCACTCCTCTTCAATTTAAAAGAAATGAGACGCCCCTTACTAAAAGCTTTTACAGTTCTTCTGAGCATAGCGCTTTGATTCGAAGCAAAGAGTTGTAAAAAATATTTCTAAGCTACTAGAGCGTAAAATTTGGTGGATGTATATGCCTACTAACATACCCTACCGGGCAAGCCCAGCCGATGAAGGGTAAATAATATATGGATAGGCAGTATAAAGGATAAAAAGGGATAATATACACGGGACATATTATAAAGTAATAAAAAGCATAAAAAAGTTAGAGAAAGTAATACTTATTTATACTTTATACTACTTTTTATTACTTTAATCGATGAATTTATTACATCTTTGTTTTTGTACCCACGTATCACTTTATAATAACAAGCTCTTACCCTCATGCCTAAAACCATAGACTACCCACGTACTAGTTACACAAGTGCTTGGGAAGTAGCAGAAGTAGTAGATGATACAGGTGGCAAATGCGCCATCGAGACGGCAGCTCGTAAACTAAGCCGAAAAGTCAGTGGCTCTTTCAAAGCCATTATTGGTTCTGCGGTGAAGTTTGGCTTACTAACTAGCAAGCGCGAGTTTCTGACTACAACCAATTTGTTTCGGCGTATCAAACATGCATACGACAAGCAAGAAGAGAAAATATATCACCGGGAGGCTTTCCTTCATCCCCCACTGTTCACGCAGATCTGTCGGAAATTCCGCAATAGAGAGCTTCCCGTGCATATGCTGGATGTGATGCTAATCCGGGAATTTGCCGTTGAAGAGATCAACGCACAGAGCGTAGCCAAAGCATTTGTTGACGGGGCCCGCATGGTTGATATTCTGGACGAGCGGAATGTCATAGCAGACATCGACCAATTAGCAGCCCAGCAGGCTCCTAGAAGAGACTTGGCAAGCTCTGAGATGCCACTTAACCTCTTTAAAGGAGGTGTTGCTGCTCCTGGGCCGTCTGCTCCCCCAGAAACAGTACGTGCCGGTGGTATAACACTCCCACAGGATATTGTACCAACAGGACGGCAACAAGACGCTGTATCAAGTTTATTTGGCCTTGATACAGATGACTTAGAGGCAGACAATGATGATACCTCTGAGGATGGTATATCCTCTTCCGACACCTTGTACTCTACGCCGCCAGCGCCAGCAGGACCAGATGCGGTATTTACGCCGCCTTCAGCAGCCACCCCTATAGTAGAGCCTCGTATAACTGCTTCGCCACCGGTACTGCCGCTAAATCCCCCCGTAGCGGCAAACACCGCTCGTCCTATGGGGAATACTGCGGCTAACCACCACACAGGCGAGCGAGTCTATACTATTCAGATCAGCGGCCCAGGAGTTGATACACAACTATCGGTACAGGACGTAGATGATTTAGCCATTGTCGGCGCGTTACTAGAAAAAATTCGCCGGCAGCTTACGCGATAAAAAAAGAGGGGGGACTAGCGTCCCCCCTCTTTTTTGCTATGAACAAGGCTGTTTTTTCTTACTATTTATTTATTATGTTAATAATAAACTACTTCATCCGTTGACTTAGCGTCGCAACGTACCAGTATCCGTTTTCTGGCTTTCCACCCAAATAGAAGCTATCAAGCTGACTAAGTTGAATCCTCTGCCGCCAGGCGCGGGGAATACGAGCGGCTACTGGCGAAGCAGAAAATACTACAACAGGTAATTGTGGTGGGGCTACGGCAGTTGCGCTAGTATCGGGAAGGTGCCAAATAGGAACGGCGCGCCCAGCTGACCACACTTGTTTTACATGGAGGGTATCGAGACTACGCCAGGTCAGACCCCGCAAATTGGGGCGAGTCCGAATGTCGGTAATGTGGGGCAACCCGACCGTATCCTTACGACGCTCCCAGAGCGGGTAAATCGGCATAAGTAGGGTAAGTACCCCTCCTACTACTAGCAGCGAGGCCGTGGTAAGTACTACTGGATTGGCAGCCGGCAGTCCCCGCCGCAGAATCCACCACCCCACCCCGGCAAATACAACTACGGCCAGTACGAATCGGACAGAGCCAACCCCAAAACCAGGAAACCCCACTACCCCCATTGCCACCGGTAAGGCCACACACACGAGTAGCAGCAAGCTACCCCACCCCCGAATAAGCCATTGATCAGCCCGGCTGCGCTGAACAGTACGCTCCTCCCAATAACGAAGCAAGCCTGCGACCAGCAGAGCTAAGGGCGGCATTAACGGCAGCATGTACCGCTCTTTCTTCTCCGGCACTAAGCTCAGCAGCACTACTCCTCCCAGCACCCACCCCAGAGCCAGCAGATACGGCATATACCGCTGAATACGGGGGCGGGCGTAGGGCCACACCAACGAAGCAATGGCGACCAATGCCCACACGCCCGTGAAGGCCGCAAAAGGCCAGTAAAACCAGGCCGGCTGGACGTGCCGCTCCCCCCAGGAATTGATTTCAGTGCGGGCGACTGCCCGCGCCGTGGGCGCAACGTGCTGCCATATATACAGTGGCCAACTCAGCCCCACGCCCAGCATCAGCCCGGCGGCAAGCACAGTACCACGCCAGCGGGCGCGGGCCTGTTGCCGGTGCACAGGTGAGTATACCAGGTAGGAAACGACAAAAGGCACAAGCATAGCAAATAAGGCCACCGGCCCTTTGCTCAGGATGGATAAGCCACCCAACACGCCCGCCGCCGCTAGCCAGCCAGTACCATTCTCGGCCCGGCGCCACCCACGCACAAGCAGCCACAGCCCCCCCAGCATTAGGCTATTGGCGAAGATATCCCACTGCCCTTCGCGCCCGGTGGTAATCACCAGTAAGCTACTGGCCGCTACAAGTGCGCCCACCCACGCCGTGCGCCCCGGCTGGTGTTCCTCCCCGGGTAAGCCGCAGGTAAGCTCCCGCGCAAGCCCCCAGAGGAAGAGCACCAGCAAGGTAGCGGCCAGAGCGGCCGGCAACCGCAGTAGCCCCAAGTTATCGGTCGGGCCGGTGAGGGCCTGCACTCCGGCTACGGCCCAGGTGGGTAAGGGCGGTTTGGCCAGGCGCAGTTCGCCGTTCATAGTCGGAATCAGCCAGGAGCCTCCCGCAACCATTTCCCGCGCGGCCACAAAGTTGCGCGACTCCATTAAGCTAACGCCGGGGGCGCCGCCGTGCAGAAAAAAACTCACTCCACACATGCCGAGCACGGCCGCCAAGCGCCGCCACCGGCGGGTTGCTCCCGCCGGCTGTACGTGTTGTTCTCTCATTCGAATAAGGTCAAACTAATTAGCAGACTGCTGCCGCCGCAAGGTAGCGCGGAGTTGGCGCACGTTATCGACTTCGTAAGCATCGGGGCGGCAGGCTACGACGCGCGCCACGGCCCGGGCCGAGCGTCCCCCAAACACCACTACCTGCTGCCCATTGGCGTGCACCTCGGCCACTCGGGCGGGCGATACGTCGCTTTTACGCAGTACCACGGCCTGTACCGGCGCCAGTCGGGCCTGGGGGTATTCGGCGTCGAATCCGCCCGTAAGTTCCAGCCCGCGGGGTAATGCCGGGCGTAGGGCCTGTACATACCGCAGGGTAGCCGCTCGGTTGGTGATAACGAGAACACGCGCGGCCGGAACCTGGTAGCGCTCCAGCACCTGCACCAGCCCACGAATGAGAGCATGACTACGGACCACATTGTTCGTAGCGGCCGCATCATCTTCGTGCAAATCTAGGTGCAGATACGGCATCTCCCCTCGTTTGGCCAACACGGCTAGCAATGTTTCAAACGTAATTAGGTGCTCATGTTGAAACCAGTCGTAGGGCCACCCACCCCGGTAGCGCAGTTGCTGCAGCACCGCCGCCGGCGTTTGACTAACGTAGCCGGTACCCGTACTCATGGACTCCAGCGTTTCATTGTGGTAAAGCACCACAACACTGTCTTGACTTAGGCGCAGATCAACCTCTACACCTTCCGCCCCGCGGTCTAAGGCCCGGGTAAGGGACCGTAGACTGCTAGGCGGCAATGGGTTGAAAGGACGAAGTAGGGTAAAAAAGCCCGACCCAGCATGGCCAATCAGTACGGGCCGGCCCAATGCGGGTGCCGTACCCGACACGGAGGCCTTCTGGGGAGCGGCAGCCGGGGGTGCCTGCCCCGAAGCGGTTACCACTGCGGCAAGGACCCCTGGTAGCCAACGAGGTAAAAATGAAAACATAGAAGCAAGGCCACGCCCGCCTGTTCGGGGTTCGGCAGGGCAACTATACGCGAAAAACCGCCGGGTGGTCAATTCCAAAACCGCCGGGTGGTCAATTCCGTTACCTTTGCGCCCCCGGCTCAACAAAGAAGCCTTTAATTTCCCTTTCTCCCTGCACCTCACGCATGGCATCCATACTGGTTACCGGCTGCGCGGGCTTCATTGGCTCGCACCTGGCCGAGCGGCTGCTCCACGACGGACACCGCGTAGTAGGCCTCGATAATTTCGACCCCTTTTACGACCGGGCCCACAAGCTCGCCAACGTGGCCGCCTGCCTGGCCCACCCCCGCTTCAGCTTTCATGAAGCCGACCTGCGCCACGGGCTGGATGCTTTAGTGGATGCCCTGCCCGCCGACCCCATTGACGTCGTAGTGCACCTGGCCGCCAAGGCGGGCGTGGTCCATCAGTGCGCGAGCCCATAGCGTATCTGGAGAATAACGTTATCGGTACTACCCACTTGCTGGAATGGATGCGGCAGCGCCAGATTGGTAAGCTCTTCTTTGCCTCCTCCTCTTCGGTATACGGCAACACCAAGGAGCAGCCGTTCCGAGAGGAGATGAACCTCGTGGCGGCCTGCATCTCCCCCTACGCCGCCTCTAAGCTCGCCGGAGAGCAACTCACCTACACCTACCACCACCTCTACGGGTTGGATGTGCTGAATGCCCGGTTTTTTACCGTGTACGGCCCCCGCCAGCGCCCCGACCTCGCAATTCATAAGTTTGTGCGCCTGATGCGGGCTGGCGAAGCCATTCCCGTATTCGGCGACGGCACCACCGCCCGCGACTACACGTTCGTGCTCGATACCGTTGACGGCATTGCGCGAGGCGTCGACTACTTGCTTACCCACACGGGGGTATACGATACCCTGAACCTGGGCAACAACCGCCCCGTGGCACTGCTAGAATTGATTCACGCTATTGGTGAAGCCGTGGAGCAAGAACCCCGCCTGGCGTTCCAGCCCATGCAGGCCGGCGACGTAGACGTCACCTACGCCGATATTCAGAAGGCACAACAGCTACTAGGCTACGCCCCCCAAACAACCCTGGCCGAAGGCTTACGCCAGTTTGTACAGTGGCTGGACCAGGACTTAATGCGCCATAGCTAGGCAGTTTGGTGTGCCGGGAAAGGCGAAGGGGCGCGGGGCAGTAAGTGCCCCGCGCCCCTTCGCCTTTCCCGGTGTATGCTGGCGCGCCTGCTACGCGACCGCACGGGCTTGCCCTTGGCGGCGCTGCTCCCGCCGCAGGAGCACTATGTTGCGGGCATATACCACCGTCCCAAACATGTTGCCAATAAGTAGGACTGCATCACGCCGCAGGGCGGCATACACAAGAATCAGCACGGACCCTACGAAACTAATCACCCAGAAGCTCAGGGGCAGCGACGACTCCCCTTTGCGCTCCGAGTAAATCCACTGGTACACGAATCGAAGCAAAAAGATAGCCTGCCCGACGGCACCCAAGAGCAGCACCCCCTGCGGAATCTGATTGTCGAGCATGCTACGCAGGCTGAAGTGCTGGTTGCCGTTCACAAACCAGCCGAGCATGGCTACGGGAAATACGTAAGCTGCAGCCCGCGACCAGGGGTTGAGCTTACGCCACTCGCCCAGCAACTGCAGGTTGCGAATGTAGATGGCGTAGCTGATGAGTTGGGCCGCCAGAATTACCGGGTCGTGGCGCAGGATGCCGTACACAATCATCAGAAATGACGAGACGAGGCTAATCTGCCAGAACAAAGTGGGCACCAGCACGCGCTTGGCCCGCTCGCTCTGAATCCACTGCAAGACAATGCGACTCGAAAATAAAAGCTGCGACACCAGTCCGATGCCCAGCGCAATAGTTTGGGTGCTCATGCTGCGCGCCCTTACTTACCGGTCGCCGAGGCTACCCCACGTTCCTCCCCGCGGTGCAGCTCACCGATTTCGTAGTTTTTCCAGCGCGAGCGTATCCAGCGGAAGCCGAAGGTATCTACCAGGGGCTTCCAGGCCCGGTTCCAGAGGTTGTACTTGGCCGTACCGGCAAAGCGGGGAAAGTGCTGCACCGGCATTTGGTGCACCTTGCCACCCTGCAGCTGCACCAGTGCCCCCAGGAAGCGGTGCATCCCATGAAACAGCGGAAGGCGGCGGGCATAGTCGATTTTCATGATCTTCAGCGGGCAGCCCGTATCCTGAATTCCATCGTTGATAAGGGTGCGCCGCACGCCATTGGCAATCTTGGAAGAAAGCTTCTTTACTACCGTATCCTGGCGCTTAGCCCGGATACCGTTCACCATATCATACTGGGGGAAGAATTCGAAGAACTTAAGGAAGTCCAGCGGGGAGGTTTGAATATCGGAGTCAATGTAGCCCAGCAAGGTAGTCCGGCAATGGTCAATCCCCGCTTTGATGGCCGTGCTCAGGCCCCGGTTCTGGCTGAGGCTAATAAACTCGTAGTGGGCGTCCTGCCGGCAGATGTCGCGCAAAATAGCCAAGGAGCCATCGGTCGAGCCATCGTTGACGAAGAGCACCGTCGTCGCAACCGGGGTTACGGCTAAAAATTTATTCATCTCCACCACAAACTGCCGCAGGCTTTCTTCTTCGTTGTAGACGGGTACCAGCACGGTGAGACTTTGCTGGGCAAGGTAGGAGGCGTTATCGGGCATAAGGGGAGTAAGGATGGAAATGGGATGCAAGGTACGCAGGATTCGGCGTGTGCCCTCCCCTACGTAAAAGCGCCCAGTCGGGGTAGACTGGGCGCTATCTATTCGCTACCTCACGTAGCCATCCATTCGGCCCACAGGCTCAGTTCATTCCCATCTGTTGCAGGGGCACAGCATGCCACTTCGTGAAGGCCTGCCACTGCCGACGCCAGTAGGTGTAGTCGCCCAACACGCAAATAACTTTGTCGCCCTTGAAATAGATACGGGTCTTGATTTGCTGGTTTTTCCAGGCAATGGGCCCCGCCTCATCCGGCTCCATATCCTCCACATTTTGCCAGAGAAAAGAGCGGGGAGTTTCGTGTTCTTGGCCTAGCATGTCTTGCCAAAGCCGCATAGCGTGTGCAACGGGAGAAGGGAACATAAAGACTGGTAATTACCCAACAAACGAAAAAAGCCAACCATCTGCTTACGGAGCAGTTAGGCTAATATAGTTATAAATCGAATGCACAACTACTTACCTCTACTTAATTGAGCAAACAATTACTTTAAAGCCAATACAGGCTGTAGCAAGGCATAGAACCCGCAGGGAATAGGACAGTAAGGATGCCACGGAACCAATAGCGGTGTTTTGCAATCAGCGCCTCAGCTTCGTATTATTATATATTTAACAAGTACAACTTCGAACAAAAACGGCTACCCTTACAATTGCTGATCTGGACAGGAGGTAACTTAAAAACGAAAAAGCGCTCCGCTGCCGTACTTAGGGCAGCGGAGCGCTTTTTCGTTTTTAAGCTGCTGCTTATTCTTCCCGGCGCACGCCCTGGGAAATCGTGCTGTGACGTTGGCGGAGTACGTCTACCACGTCTTCCAGGCCTAAGCCCGCGGCGGTCAGTAGCACCAGCAAATGGTAAAGCAAGTCGGCCGCCTCCCCTTTCAGCCCGTCAATGTTGCCGCCTACGGCATCAATAACCGTTTCTACGGCCTCCTCACCCACTTTCTGCGCTATTTTGGGCATGCCCTTGCGAAACAACGAAGCCGTGTACGATTTGGCATCTTCCTCCGGAAACTGATGCCGACGCTGCACTAGGCGCTCCAGCTCGGCAATAAAGCTTACCGCCGGGGCGGGGTAGGCAGTTTGCCCCACCTGCTCGAAGCAGCTAGTAGTGCCCCGGTGGCAGGTTGGCCCGTCGGGAATGGCCCGGATCAGCAGCGCATCCTGGTCGCAGTCTTCGTGCAGGCTCACCACGGTCAGGAAGTGGCCGCTGGTTTCGCCCTTGGTCCAGAGGCGCTGCTTAGAACGGGAAAAGAAGGTTACGCGTCCCTCCTGCTCCGTTTTAGTTAGCGCTTCCTGGTTCATGTACCCCAGCATGAGCACCTGCCCCGTGTGAGCGTCCTGCACAATTACCGGCACGAGGCCATCGGGCATTTTCTGAAAATCGAGTTGCATAAACGAAACGGCACAACGCCGAGAAAATAGAAACCGGGCTCATGCCCGGTTTCGCAGGAAATGAAAGTCGTTAGAGGCGTACGGGAATGCCATCGGCCCGCAGGTGTTCTTTCAGCTCCCGGATGCCAATTTCACCAAAGTGGAAGATACTAGCGGCCAGACCTGCATCGGCGTGGGCCTGCTGAAATACGCGGGTGAAATCCTGCATGGAGCCCGCCCCCCCAGAAGCTACCACCGGCACCGACACGGCCCGGCTTACAGCCCCCGTAATATCAAGCGCGAAGCCATCCTTAGTACCATCGTTGCTCATAGACGTGAGCAGAATTTCACCCGCGCCCCGGTCGGCGGCCTCGCGGCACCACTGTACGGCATCAAACCCGGTATTGTGCGTGCCGGCGCGGGTGTAAATCTGCCACCCTTCGGGCTCGTGGTAGCGCGCATCGGCGGCCACTACAATACACTGGGACCCGAAGCGCGCCGCCAGTTCGTCAATCAGTTCCGGGCGGGCCAAGGCGGCGGAGTTGATACTGACCTTGTCGGCGCCATTCAGCAACAGTGCTCCCACATCGGCCACCGTGCCAATGCCGCCGCCCACGGTGAAGGGAATATCCAGTTCCCGAGCCACATCGCGCACCAGCGCTACCAGGGTTGCGCGCTTCTGGTTGGTGGCCGTAATGTCGAGAAATACTAGCTCGTCGGCGCCCTCGCGGGCGTAGCGGGAAGCCAACGCCACGGGGTCGCCCGCGTCGCGCAGGCCCTCAAAGCGCACGCCCTTCACGGTGCGGCCGTCCTTCACGTCGAGGCAGGGAATAATACGTTTCGTTAGCATAGGGCGATGGTGCTTACAGCCAGGGTTGCAGTTGAGCCAAGGTAATAGTGCCTTCGTAGATGGCCTTGCCAATGATGGCCCCGTGCATGCCACTAGCTGCCAGGGCTTCTACATCGGCAATGGTGGTAACTCCGCCGCTGGCTACCAGCCGCGCGGCCGGGGCCTGCTGCCGCAGATGCTGATACGTGTCCAGGGCGGGGCCTTGCAGCTTGCCATCCTTACTCACATCGGTGCATATAAAAGTAGTGGCGCCAGCCTCCAGGTAGTCCATAAGAAACTCCTGCAGGGTCCGCTCACTCTGCTCGGCCCAGGCGTTGATGGCAATGCGGTTGTCGCGGAAGTCGGCCCCCACAATAACGCGGTCAGCCCCGAAGGTCTGAAGCCAGCCGCGTACCGTTTCGGGCTCCCGTACGGCAATGCTACCGGCCGTGATTTGGTGGGCGCCCGCGTCGAACGCCTGGCGCAGGGCTTGCTCACTTTGCAGCCCGCCGCCGAAGTCAATGGTGAGACGGGTATGGCGCGCAATACGCTCCAGCACCGGCAAATTAACGGGCTGCTTGGCCCGGGCTCCATCCAGGTCTACCAAATGCAGGCGCCGCACCCCGTGCTGCTCAAAGCGCTGGGCCACGGCCAGCGGATCGTTGTCGTAGGTAGTTTGCTGGGCGAAGTCGCCCTCGGTGAGGCGCACGCACTGGCCGTTGATGAGGTCAATGGCGGGAATGATTTCCATGGGTTAGGAACACGACCCACGAACCGGTACTAAAAGCAGCCGGTCGTAGCATTAAAGTTTCAGAAAGTTTTCCAGGATGCGCGTGCCCACCGGGCCGCTCTTCTCAGTGTGAAATTGCACGGCCGCAAAGTTACGATGCTGCACGGCGGCACTGAACGGGGCGGGGTACGTAGCCTGGGCAATGGTATACTCTCCCACCGGCGCATAGTAGCTGTGCACAAAATACACGTAGTCTTCCTCGCGCAGGCCTTCGAACAGCGGTGACCGAAGTTCTTGCAGCGTATTCCATCCCATGTGGGGTACTTTGTACTCCGCGGCGGCTGAAAAACGTACCACATCAAACGGCAGGATGCCGAGCATCTGGGTTCCGCCACCCTCCTCGCTGTGACGGCCCAGTAGTTGCATGCCCAAGCAAATCCCGAGGAAGGGTTGCGTCAGGGTGGGCAGCAACTCGTGAAGGCCTTGGGCCCGCAACTCCCGCATAGCCGAGGCGGCTTCTCCTTCCCCCGGAAAGAGAATCTTGTCGGCGCTTCGGATGAGCTCATGGTCGGCCGTAAGGGTGGCCCGGACTCCCAAGCGCTCCAAGGCAAAAAGCACCGACTGCACATTGCCACCTTTGTAGTTAATGACTGCTATTTCCATTTGAGAATACCTAGGTCAGATGGGTGTTTATTCATTTGCTTTACCATTTGTATAAACACTGACTTGGCTTTGTTAGATCGAACATTCCCTCTTACTGTCTAGAGAACCCTGCTGCTGGCCGTAGTCGCAACTCCTTGGCTACTACCATTTACTCATTTGTATATACAAATGAGTAAACTATAAAATCCCCTTGGTGCTCGGTATTTCCATTTTCCCTGCATCACGTACCAGTGCCATCTTAATGGCTTTGGCTACGGCTTTAAAGATGGCTTCTATCTTGTGATGCTCGTTCTGCCCCTCCGCCTTAATATTGAGGTTGCAACGGGCGGCATCGGAAAAGCTTTTAAAGAAATGGTAAAACATTTCAGTGGGCATATCGCCTACTTTTTCCCGCTTGAATTCAGCATCCCACACAATCCAAGGACGCCCGGAGAAGTCGATAGCCGCCTGGGCTAGTACGTCGTCCATGGGAAGGAGGAATCCATAGCGCGCCAGTCCGCGCTTGTCACCGAGGGCGTGTGTGAAGGCTTCGCCCAAGGCAATAGCCGTGTCCTCAATGGTGTGATGCTCGTCGATGTGGAGGTCACCTTGCACCGTAATTTTCAGGTCTACTCCCGAGTGCTTGCTGAGCTGATCCAGCATGTGGTCAAAGAAGCCCAGGCCAGTATGCATCTGCGGACGGCCATTGCCGTCGAGGTTTAATTCGATGCTGATTTTGGTTTCGTTGGTGTCGCGTTGTACTATGGCAGTACGGGCGGGCAGCCGCAAAAACTGGTATATTTTTTCCCAGCTCATCGTAGTAAGTGCGGCACGCTCGTCCTCCTCACCTGCTGGTTTTAATAAGATAGACTGGCAGCCTATATTTTGGGCTAGCTCCACATCCGTAAGTCGGTCGCCAATGACAAAGGAATTCGGCAGGTCATACCCATGAGTTTGGTCAAAGTAGCGGGCCAGCATACCGATCCCAGGTTTACGGGTCGGCAGGTTTTCGTGGGGAAAGCTCCGGTCGATATGCTCCCGCACAAACTCGACTCCTTCTGAACGAAGAATGTCAAGCATCATCGTATGAGCCGGCCAGAACGTCTCCTCGGGGAAGCTGTCGGTGCCCAGACCATCTTGGTTGCTCACCAGCACCAGTTCGTAATCCAGCTCGCGGGCAATACGTGCCAACCCGCTGATGGCCCCCGGCACAAACTGAAATTTCTCTCGGGTCAACGAGTCAACCTGAAAATCCGTCGGCGGCTCAATAAGGATGGTGCCGTCGCGGTCAATGAAGAGTACCTTTTTCATAAAGCGTGCGCGGAGCTATTAGTCCGCGAATCGTTGAGCGTAAAATACCACGTGCTTGCGGGAGTAGGCAAACACGGCTCGGCGGCAGCGGGGCCAGCTTCCGCGGAAGGCCCCGTTGCCGCTGAAGCGTTCTATTACTTGTATTCCTGCAGGGCCACTAACAGCTGTTCGTTTTCCTGGGGCGTGCCGACGGTCAGTCGCAGGGTGCCGGCGCAGCCCGGCTGCGTAGTGCGGTTGCGGACAATGATGCCCCGCGCCACAAGGTAGTCATAGACGGCAGTAGCGTCAGGGCGGAAGCGGGCGAGCAGGAAGTTGGCATCGGAGGGAAAAACGTGCTCCACAATTTCCAGCTTTGGCAACGCAGCCGCTAGCTCGTCGCGGCCGCGCAGCAGCGCCTCACGCATCTGTTCAAAACGAGGAGCGTCGCGCAGAGCCGCCAGGGCGTGCTGCTGCGTCGCCTCCGACACGTTGTAAGGCGGCTTGATTTTGTTGAGGTAGCCAATTACATCCGGCGAGGCAAAGGCCATGCCTAGGCGCAGCCCCGCCAGACCCCACGCCTTGGAAAAGGTTTGCAGCACCACCAGATTCGGGAACTCCGCCAGACGCGTGGTCCAACTCGGCGCCGCGGCAAAATCCGCATAGGCTTCGTCTACAACTACTAGGCCGCGGAAGCCGCGCAAAATTTCCTCGATAGCGGCGGCATGGAGCAGGTTACCCGTGGGATTGTTGGGCGAGCAGAGAAAAACAATTTTAGCATCCGAAGCCACTACCTGCTGCACCGTTTCGGAGGACAGCTGGAAGTCGGTAGTCAGCGGCAAGCGATCCAGGGCCACGTCGTTTAGGTTGGCGGCTACCTCGTACATGCCGTAAGTAGGCGGCAAAATTAGAATCTTGTCTTGCCCGGGCACGCACACCAGGCGCACTAGCAGGTCGATGGCCTCGTCGGAACCGTTGCCCAGAAAAATCTGATTTTCGGCTACCTTCTTTACCTGAGCCAATTCTGCCTTCACGGCGCGCTGCAGCGGATCGGGGTAGCGGTTGAACAGCTCGGGACCGGCGCTACCCAGGCTGTTCTCGTTGGCATCGAGCATGACATGGGCCTCGCCCTGAAATTCATCGCGGGCAGAAGAATACGGTTTCATTGCCCGGATGTTGGGGCGAACGAGGCTAGTTAAATCAAACATGGAAACACTAGAGTTACTGATGGCGCGCACGTGGCGCGGGTCCGATTTTTCGTTTGGCCGACCTGAGGCGGGCCGCCGCTGGTTTACACCAACGTATTACTTGTTCTGCTCCGGGGCCGCTAATGACTCCAGCCGTAGCGTGACGGCGCGGGCGTGGGCACGTAAGCCTTCGGCTTCGGCCATTGTTTCCACTACCGGCCCCACCTGCAGTAGCCCTTCGGCGGTGATGCGCTGGAAAGTTATCTTCTTAAAGAAAGAATCGAGCGACACGCCGCTGTAGTTGCGGGCATAGCCATTGGTAGGCAGCGTATGGTTTGTACCCGAGGCATAGTCGCCAGCAGCTTCCGGGGTCAGATGCCCCAGGAATACGGACCCCGCGCTGGTCACTCCTTCGGCAAGTTGCTCGGGGTTCCGCACGGCCAGAATCAGGTGCTCAGGGGCGTACTGGTTGGAGAAGTACAGCATTTCTTCCGGCGTACGCAGCAAAATGGCCCGGCTTTCCGTCAGAGCTTGCGTGGCCACAGCGGCCCGGGGCAGCTCGGCCAGTTGGCGCGCTACTTCGGCCTGAGTAGCTTTTAAAACCGGCATTGAGTCGGACAGCAGAATTACCTGGGAGTCGGGACCATGCTCGGCCTGGCTCAGCAAGTCGGCCGCCACGAAAGCCGGGTTGGCCGACGCATCAGCAATGACAAGAACTTCCGACGGACCCGCGGGCATGTCAATGGCTACCCCATAGCGGGACGCTAGCTGCTTGGCCGCCGTCACGTAGCGGTTGCCGGGACCAAAAATTTTGTCCACGGCCGGCACCGAGTCGGTGCCGCCAGTGAGGGCCGCCACGGCCTGGGCTCCGCCCGCCTTGATAATGGTAGTGATACCCAGCAAATGAGCCGTAAACAAGATAACGGGGTTTACGGAGCCGTCTTGCTGAGGTGGCGTGGTCAGCACTATCTCGGGGCAGCCCGCCAAACGGGCCGGCACGCCCAGCATCAGCAGGGTACTAAACAACGGCGCCGTGCCGCCGGGGATATATAGGCCTACCCGCTGCACGGGCACCGAGCGGCGCCAGCACGACACGCCGGGCATGGTTTCTACCCGCTTTTCCTCTTCGCGCTGGGTTGCGTGAAACTTCCAGATGTTGGCGTGCGCCTGACGGATGGCCGTCTGGAGTTCGGCGGGTACCTGGACTACGGCCGCGGCCAGCTCCTCGGGGCTCACGCGCAGGTCGTGCAGCTCCGCCCGATCAAACTGACGGGCGTAGTCGCGCAGGGCTACATCGCCCCGCTGGCGCACATCCTCGAAGATTTGCTGCACACGTTGTTCCACATCGTGGGCCTGCTGGGCAGCAGCGCGTTGCTGCAGGGCAGCCCAATCGGCTTGTGGGGGATATTGAATGAGTTGCATGCTGTCGAAACGAGAGGCAAGAAGTGAGATTCTGCACACCTTATATATAAGGAGTACGGGTAGCATGGTGGAAGCTCGCGGCGGCAGGGCCAAACTCGTCCCGTATCACGCCTGCTTTCCTAATCCTGCTTCGGTTAGCTAATCATCTTCTCAATGGGTAGCACCAGAATGCCTTCGGCGCCGACGGCTTTGAGTTGGCCGGTGATGTGCCAAAAGTCGTCCTCATTTATAACCGACTGCACCGACACCCAACCCTCTTCCGCCAGCGGAGTTACCGTGGGCGACTTGATACCGGGCAACAGGGCTTTCACCGCGTCAAGCGCCGCGGTGGGGGCATTGAGCAGAATGTATTTGTTGCGGCGGGCGCGGCGCACGGCCTGCATCCGGAACTGTAGCTGTTCCAGAATCTCTTTTTTCTCGGCGCTCATCTTCTGGTGGGCGATGAGAACGGCTTCCGAGCGAAACACGGTTTCTACTTCCCGCAGGCCATTACCGAGCAAGGTAGAGCCGCTGCTCACGATGTCGCAAATGGCCTCGGCCAACCCAATGCTGGGGGCAATTTCTACCGACCCGCTAATGGTATGCAAGTTGGCTTCTACTCCCCGCTCCCGCAGGTAGGCACCCAGGATTTCCGGGTACGAAGTTGCAATATTTTTCCCCTGCAGGTCTGCCACCGATTCATACGCGGCAGCCCGGGGCACGGCCAAACTCAGGCGGCACTTGCTAAAGCCCAGGCCTTCAATTTCCAGGTGGGGCAAGCCCGCTTCCACGAGTACGTTTTGCCCAACGATGCCCAAGTCGGCCACCCCATCCTGCACGTAGCCGGGGATGTCGTCGTCGCGCAGGTAGAGAATTTCGAGAGGAAAGTTGGTGGCTTCGGTTTTGAGCTTGTAGCTGCTGCTCAGAAAGCTGATGCCGCACTCCCGGATCAGGTTGAGGGAGTCTTCGCTAAGGCGGCCCGACTTCTGGATGGCAAGACGAATCATGGGGTAGTAAGAAAGTAGCGAGTAAAAGACAGCTAGCGGCCACCCAACGGGGCTCTCACTAGGAATTTGCTCAGGGGAAATAGTAGGAAGCGGTACGGCAAGCAGGACCCGAACGTTGGAACTGGGCCATAAAAGGCCGGGGCCACCTGAGTGCGGGGGCCGGCGAACCTAGTGCGGCTCGCCCAACGGGGTCAATATGATGCGTATATTCCTCTAGAAAGAGGAATGATGCCCGCGATGATGGTGATGCAAGACGCGCAGCCCGGCCGGGGCGCCACTACGAGGGGCAGCCAGCTGGCAGAGGGGGCTAAGGACTAATGCGGCGTAAAGCATACAGGCAGATTGCGAGGCAAATGTACGCGCCGGGCCGTAGGATGGAAACTTTTCAGGGAAAAATTTACCACAAAGGCAGACCTTTACGTTGTTCTAGTTCCCCAACCAGAAGTTGGCACCATTGTTTCAGGATGGCGGGAGACCCGTTTCTTGGCCTTGCTCACCTTCTGCTCACCACTTGTTGCGCTGCGTATGTTTTCTATTGCCCGGTTTTCGGCTCGTCTGGGCCTGGGTCTGAGTATGGCTTTTGCATCAACGGCTGCCTGGGCCCAAACTACCCCTGCGCTACCAACTGACACGGCCTTTGTCAAGCGTCCGGTGGCTACGCCGCCCGCCGCCCCCGTGCAGCCGGCTAGCCCCGGCGCGGGGGTACCCACGGCGCCGCGTCCATGGCTAGTGCTCAGCCGTTCAGCTGCCTCTACCCAAGCAAGCCCCCCCGCGGTGGTTACCAACCAGACGATAGGTTTGGCTGGAGGTGAAACGGGTAG
>NZ_JZIR02000093.1:0-8165 GCF_000961955.2 Hymenobacter sp. AT01-02 | reverse complement strand
TGGCGGCGGCCGCTCACAAGGCCAGCAGTCTGCCCGTAGCGGCGAACGAGCGGGCGGTGGGCAGCGCGCCGGCGCGCCAGCCGGAGGCCGCACCAGTGGTGGTGGCAACGGTGGTGGACGCCGCCGCTCCCGCAGTAGCAACACTGGGCGCTAAAGCTCGAGGAAATCCTTAGTAACCAAAAAGGCTGGTTAGAAGCTCGCATGTTGCGTTTCTAACCAGCCTTTTCTGATGCGGAAGTTGATAGGCATGCTGGAAACAAAACGGCGGCCAAATACCTTTAGAAGGTGCAGTGGTTCTGCTTCCGTTTTATCTCATCTTCTTTCCTTATGGCTCAGCGCACTCTTGCCGTTATCCAAGCCCTACGTGATACGGCGCACCGACTTGCCACCCAGGCTCCCTACCAGTGGGGGCATATGGGCAGTTGCAATTGTGGTCACTTGGCCCAAACGGTTACTAAGCTCACCAAAGCGGAGATTCATGCCCGCGCTATGCAACGCTACGGCGACTGGGAGCGGCAGCTAATCGACTACTGCCCTACCAGCGGACTACCCATAGACGTTACGATTGATGAAATGCTGGCATTGGGCTTTACCCGTCAAGACCTCACTCACCTAGAGCGTCTTTCTGATCCTACCATCCGGCGAGCTATTCCCTTCGAGCAACGCAATGCCTTACGCCACAACCAGCGGGATGATGTGGTACTCTATCTGCGCACTTGGGCGGATTTATTGGAAGCTGACTTGCTGGACAGCATTAGCTTGCCTAGCCTAACATCCTCAGCAGCGCCTGCACCTATAGCTGCGCTTCTTCCCGCGGCTAGTAGGTCCATTAGCGCACCTCATTCACCAAGCGGAAAAGCCCCACCGGCTCAGAGCCGGTGGGGCTTTTCTGTGTTTATACTGTATTAGCAGTTGCTACCACCCTACCAGTGAAATGATGTTCACTGGCAACAATCTATTTAGTAGTTCACGTTGCTGCGCTGAGCTTCCCGGTACCCTTCTGGGCGGTGGCTGCGCTTGTAGGCAGCATCAGCATTAGGATCTTTTTCCGCATCGGGAGCTTGCGAGCAGGACGACAGGAAAAGCGAGGCGCCAGCGGCGAACAGGAAGAGCAGACGGAAATTTTTCATGGCCCAAAGGTAAGCACCTACTCGAAAAACGCCAAGCTAGTCCGTGGGTTACTAACGGCAGTTTTCTGCTCTATATCACCTACCACAGCCAACAACCTTAAGTTACAATACGAATGTAAATAACTTACGCAGGTTAGGCCCAGCACATTTGTATACACAGTCACTGTACTCTGCCTGCCCACACTAGCCCCTAAAATTGCTAGACCAGCTGTACAAATACGTGTATACAATTTTGCTCTTCTGCAATCCTAGCTTGTTCGTTTTGCGTTTTTGTATTAAGCGCTTGCACAGAGCTTAAAATGCCAAAATAAGTAGCTCATCATTGCTAAAACAGCATTGTATTTTACCAGAACATTAGACGGATAAAATATTTAGCATTCTATACCCTATATACCACCTCTTTTCTAAAAAAATCATCAAGCTCGTCCATATAACTAATCCTATTATATACACCAATAACACAAGAAACGCTTAACCTAATCTAACACTACACCTTTTAGCATATAACTATCTGATATATAAATCAATATCTCACATACAATCCCCTATCTAGCAAGAATATTAGCACCTAATCAGTTTTCACTATACCTGAATTATGAAGCTAGTTTATAGATAAGCAGCACGGAGTATATAAGCTGTTTGCTAGCACTACTGCAGCACTAGTTAGCCACCATGACAACTTGTATCCAATCTTGATTCGGCTGCGCAGCAGGTATTGCTTAGCTTGCCTTACTGGCCTGTAACCTGACCTACACAGCCTCAGGCTGGTAATCGGAAAATGTGCCGTCTTGATAGAAGATCACGATGCGACGGATGCGCTTGCCTGGCTCTGCTATACCAACAAGCAGGTCTGAATTCGGCGTTTGAGCAGGAGTTTGAGGCAGGGAAACACGTGCCGTAGGTGCTACTCTTGAAGTGCTGCTCTCACGAGCTGACATGCTTGGGGTACTAACAACTTCTGCATCGCTTTGAACTACTACGGCAGGCTGAGGCTCGGACTGTAGGGGCTGCGTCGCGCTAGCTACCGTTTCCGGCTCTTTTAGGGGCGGTTGCGGAGGTATTGTAGATGCTACTGTCGTTGCTGGCCGGGGTGCACGAGTTCTGCTCTGAGCTAATACGGGCTCCGCTGGGGCTGCTTCTTTCATTGCCCCACTACCTGTTAGCAACCAGGACAGGGCTATATCTGGAAATGCTGCCACTATTTTCTGCACAACTTCTAAGCTAGGCTTGTTGCGCCCGCTAAGAATATGGCTAATAACTGGCCGGGAAACCTGAATGGCGTCCGCAAACTGAGTGGGTGTAAGCTCGTGGGAGTGCAGTATCTCCCGAATTCTGTCGACCATACAACTGGATGTATTACAAATGTACTACGCTTTTCCTAGTAGTCACTGTATCCAACAGTAATATGAGACCCCAGCCCGTTAATTACAATTGTATTAACAAGCTGTATGATATCTTATATCAGTTTACATATGTAAAACAATTGTAAACTGATATAAGATATCATCCCTGTTGCTAGTTAGGCTACAGATCAAGTTAAGCAGCGACCTACTATCTGAGCGGTTAAGGCCTAATGGATGGCATAATGCTTCGCAGCAAAATATTGCTGGTTATAGTATGGAGCTATATTCTGTTGCTTATAGCGTGATTGGCTCGCATGCTCTACTAAGGGCGCTGCACTTATGGCGGCTATCATCATCTACCCTTTCGCTCCCGTCTGGTTGTCTATACTGGGTGCCGTGCAGTAAAGAGATGCATTTGCTCTTCTTATCACTCGATGCTTGTTAGCCTAGTATTACAAGGTTAGCGAGGCTAACCTTGCCGAAAAAACTAGTGCTCCTTCCCATTGCTATAGTAGCTACAGAAAGGAGCACGTTGAGTTGAGGCAAGTAGCTTACGTAAGTAGCCCCTTTAGTTGTTAAAATACTCTTTGGCCAATGCCTTATCGTGGCCGTAGATATCGTCGCGGAAGTGAAGTTTGCCACTCTCGTCAACCCATGTAGTGAAGTAAACCAAGTACACGGGCAGTTTCTCCGGCAGGGTAATATACTTCTCACGACGGCCAGAAATGGTATCTAAGATGGCCGTGCGGTCCCAGCCCGGTTTGTCGCGAAGCAGATACTCAGCTAGCTTGATAGGTTCAGCTACCCGTACACAACCATGACTAAAGCCGCGCTTGTTCTGGCTGAACAGTTCATCGTGAGGAGTGTCGTGCAGGTAGATGTCGTTAGAGTTCGGGAAGATAAACTTCACGTCACCCAAGTCGTTTTTCGGGCCAGGACGACGGCGTAATGTGTACTTCCACGTTTTGTTTGTGAGGTTCGCCCAGTCGACGGTGGAGGGGTCAATGGGGGTAGCTTTGGCACCCCACCCCTTTACTACTTCCATGTCCAAACGGTCGAGCGTGCCTTGTGGATCAGCCGCTAGTTTAGGGCGTAGCTCTTTATCGATGATGCTGAAGGGGACGTTCCAATAAGGAGCCAATACGACGAACTCCATCTTGTCGCTAAACACGGGTGTAGCGTTTAACGCCTTGCCCACAATTACACGCATATTGAACGCTTCCTTGTTATCCTCCATCACGTGGAGGGTATAATCAGGGATGTTTACTAGCAGGTAATTGGGCTCAAATTTCTTCGGGATCCAGCGCCACCGCTCCATGTTCAAGATGATCTGGTCGATGCGTTGTGATACCGGAACATTGAGTAAACGTAGGGTCTCACCGGCTACAATGCCATCTGCCTTTAGTCCGTTTTCCTGCTGAAAAGCTTTCACTGCGACCACCAGCTCGGCGTCGTATTTTGGTGTGACAGCAGTAGCCGTGCTAGGCTGGCCCGGCTTATTTGCTACTGGCTGCACTGGTGTTTCAGTAGCCGCAGGAGTGGCCGGAGCCGACGCGCTAGCACCCAATAGGCGAGTGCGCAAGGTGGCTACTACTGGTGAACTAGCCCCGGGCACCAAACGAGTACCAGCAGGTAAAACCGGCCAACCACCATTGCGTTGCAGGATGCGGTAGTCAGCCAATGCCTGTTTCAGGCGGTCGTATTCGGGGTGTAAGGGCTCAAAATCATAGTACCCATAGGTGCTTTCCCGTTCCTTAAGAATGGTCATTAGCGCCTTATGCAACTTGATTTTGTTACGCTTGACATTCCAATCGATACTCTTAACGGAGCGCGGGTCTACCGTGCCTCGATAAAAGTCAGAGGCATAGTTAAAGTACGTGCCCGACAAGGCCACATCAATCTCCTTTTCGAGCGCATTGCGCTTGGTGGAGTCTGATTGTGCATCCTTCAAACTAGCAAATAGCTTATTGAAGTCCTTGGTTTTGTATTCTTTAGGATCGAGGCCTTCGTCGGCTGCCTTGTTGATTACGCCGAGCATAGTCTCGGCTTGAGGCACTAGTTCATGATTACGGAACCATCCTAATCGGAAGTCGCGTGCTCGATAAAACTTCTTTGCCCATTCAATTTGATCTTTGAATTTAGGCTCAGTGCTCATGTACTTCACAATGTATACGCTGTCGAGCTTGGGCTGCGCCCCGCCGGCTTTGGTAACGCCGCCGGGAAGAGCATCCTTGATCTGCTCCTTCTGGTCCTGGCTGCACGACACGGTAGACGTGAGGAACAGCAGGCCCAGCAGCCAGCAGCATACAGTGGTGAAAAAAGAAAAACGGAAGTTGACGTTCATGCGGATGAGAAAGGAGATGTAAACGACAGTAGCTCCGGCTGCGAGGTAGGCAAAAAACCGACCAAGTACCTAAGCCAACTTGTGGCGTTTTACTGCTTTCGGCGCTGTTGAGTTGCCAGCACAGAGTTTCTCCTCTCTGCTGCAAGTTAGCAGATTTCATTTGACCTTCTACTATCCGTCGTTCCTCATACAGAAAGCGGGAAGTCAACTGCTGCCCGGCTAGCAGGTAGTGGTTTGCCGTACGCGGACGGAGGCCCCAACTATCTTTGGCCTAGCTTGGCCCGACATCTTTTCTTTTCATTCAACTCAACTATGCCCGACTCTGCCTGCCCTTCACCCCCGACCCGCACAGCTACGCTCGGCCCGCCGATGTAAGTGTCCGCCACTTATCCCTGCACTTATCTGTCGACTTTGCTTCCCGTACCCTGGCGGGGCATGCTACGTGGCAACTGCATAACCAGGTGGGCGCAACCGAACTGATACTAGACACCCGAGCCCTCGCAATTGAGGAGGTACTGCTAGGAAGCTCGACGGGAGAAGCCACCCCCTTCACTCTGGAAGCTAATGATGCCGTGCTGGGTCAACCGCTGCATATCACCATCCGGCCCGATACAACCACCGTGACAATTCGCTACCGCACTACCCCGGGTGCGGCTGCGTTGCAGTGGCTAGCCCCGGAGCAAACCGCTGGTCAGGAGCAGCCCTTTCTGTTTACGCAGTCGCAGGCTATCCTGGCGCGCACCTGGATTCCGTGCCAGGACTCCCCAGGTGTCCGATTCACGTACGAGGCGCAGGTGCAGGTCCCTCCTCACCTACTGGCCTTGATGAGCGCCGAGAACCCAATGGAACGCTCCCCCAGCGGCAAATATAGTTTCCGTATGGAGCAACCTATTCCGGCTTACCTCATGGCCCTCGCCGTGGGTGACCTAGAATTTCAAGCTTTGAGTTCTCGTACCGGAGTGTACGCCGAACCAGTGACTCTCCCGACCGCCGCCAACGAATTTGCGGAACTCGAGGAGATGGTGGGTACTGCCGAGGAATTATATGGCCCCTACCGCTGGCAACAGTACGACCTGCTGGTATTACCTCCCTCCTTTCCGTTTGGAGGCATGGAGAATCCTCGTTTAACATTTGTGACGCCTACGATTCTAGCCGGAGACCGTAGCCTAACCAGCTTGGTAGCCCACGAGCTGGCTCACTCTTGGAGCGGAAACCTAGTAACCAACGCTACCTGGAACGACTTCTGGCTAAACGAAGGCTTTACGGTGTACTTCGAGCGTCGTATCATGGAGAAGCTATATGGGCGCCCCTACTCCGACATGCTGCAGGTGCTGGGTTATACGGGGTTGCTGCACACAGTGCAAGAACTAGGCGCCACTAGCCTAGATACTCACCTGCACTTGGACCTGGCGGGCCGGGACCCCGACGAGGGACTAAATGAAATTGCCTACGAAAAGGGTGACTACCTCCTACTCACCCTCGAACACTTAGTAGGGCGGGCCGCGTTGGATTCCTTTATCAGGGAGTACTTCGCACGGCACAGTTTCCAGAGTATGGACACGGTCCGCTTCACGGAGTACTTAAAGAAGGAGCTCCTTGACCACCACCCCGGGGTAGCAGAACATGTGCAGCTAAACTTGTGGATCAATGGGCCGGGGATTCCGGCTGGGGCGCCCCCAGTCTCGTCGGAGCGGTTTGCGCAGGTGGATGCCGCCCTGCACCAGTGGCAGAATGGTACCGCCGCTCGCGAGTTGAGCACAGCGCAGTGGAGCAGCCATGAGTGGGTACACTTCCTGCATGGGCTACCGGCCCGCCCTAGTACCGAGCAGCTTACTGAGCTAGATGCCGCCTTCGGCTTCACGCAGTCGGGCAACGCGAGATACTGGCCGCTTGGTTTCCGCATACCATTGCGGCCAGCTACTCGCCAGCAGATGAAGCTCTGCAACAGTTTCTGATCCGGGTAGGACGGCGCAAATTTCTAGTGCCGCTCTATAAAGGGCTCTTGGCGGTACCTGGAGGCCCCGAGCGCGCCCGTCGTATCTATGCTCAGGCGCGGCCCAACTACCACGCTGTAGCCACAGTTACATTTGATGCGCTGCTGGGTTATCCCGCCGAGGCATAGCAGATTTTTAAAGCTGGTACCGACTTTATCGTCGTACATTTTGTTTCTTACCATGAAGCGGCTCACCCAACCTGTTTTCGGGCGCACTCGTGCGCTACTACTGGTTGGGTGAGCTGCCTTCATGGCCCGAACCTTGCTTGCGTGAGACCGGGCTTTTTCCCATGTGTATTGCTTAAGCTGCTTGTTTGCATTGAAAAACTCAAAACCGCTCGGTAAGCTCATTGCCATTGGGGGCAATGAAGACAAGGGCACCTACCCGAATCCGCGCACCAAAAAGAAATACTACCTCAACTTCTTCGAATTAGGTATCCTCAAGCGCGTCGTGTTGGAGTCGGGCAAGGAAGACCCGCAGATTGAGGTTATCACCACGGCCTCCATGATTCCGGAGGAGGTAGCCCGTGTGTACGTGTCCTCCTTCACCATGCTCAACTGCAACAATGTCCGCATCATGGACATTCGCACCCGTGAAGATGCCCTACTCCCCGAGTACACCGAGCGACTACGCCACGCCGATATCGTTATGTTCTCGGGCGGCAACCAGTCGCGCCTCACGGAAATGTTTGGCGATACGGAGTTTCTCCGCACTCTTACGGCGCGCTACTATGAACAGCCAAACTTTGTCATAGCAGGAACCAGTGCCGGAGCCGTAGCTATGTCGCGCACTATGATTAAGGGTGGCAGCGTACCGGATGCGCTCATGAAAGGTGCTGTGAAGATGGGAACTGGCCTTGGCTTTGTTGAAAACGTGGTCATTGACTCCCACTTCGTAAAGCGCGGCCGCTTCGGTCGCTTGATTGAAGCAGTAGCCCTGCACCCCAAGCTCATTGGCATTGGGCTGGGCGAAGACACGGGTGTACTCATCACCGAAGGCAATCAACTCGAAACCATTGGCTCTAACCTGGTCATCATCATGGATGGTCACAAGCTGGAGCATAACAATGCTGCGGCCGCCAAAAAGGGTGAGGCCATCTCCATTGAAAGCATGCAGCTACACGTGCTGGTGAAAGGCAACGTGTATGACATCAACCAACGCGAGTTCTATCCCAACCTAAAAATTCGTCAACAAGCCGCTGAATCCATCCGCATGACGGCGGGTCAGGATGCCAACGCTCCTGTTTCGGAGGGCTGAGGTTACTTCAGACACTAAAAAAGGCCTTCTCGCTAGCGAGAAGGCCTTTTTTAGTGTCTGAAGACTGACAATTTTACTACCTCATCTACTCCTTATA
>NZ_JZIR02000092.1:0-1042 GCF_000961955.2 Hymenobacter sp. AT01-02 | reverse complement strand
TTTGTAGCGCCGTGAGAGGTAGCCGCAGGGGTATAACCCGCGCCGAGGAAGCGCCGGGCAAAACTGGGGTAGCAAGCGTAGACATATCGTTACTTATTTTTGAAAAGAACTTTGTGTTTCAAAGTTTAAGGGCAAAAAAATTACACGGCGCCGCGCAGCAATTTTTCCAGGGCCGTTAGGTGCTCCTGAAACGCCTTTTTCCCGTCGGTAGAGGCGGCGTAGGTTGTATTGGGCTTTTTTCCCACAAACTGCTTACTGACTTGCACATAGCCAGCCTTTTCCAGGGCCGACACGTGGCTGGCTAAGTTGCCATCGGTTAGGTCAAGTGCTTCTTTCAGCTCGTTGAAGCTTACCGACTCGTTTGCCATGAGCACAGCCATCACGCCCAACCGTACCCGATTGTCGAAAGCCTTGTTTAGCGTGTGGATGTTGTGTTTCACAAGTAGTAGCGCCAGCAGTACACCAGCGAATTATTGAACGGTGCTACGTAGAGAGGAACGCAAGGGCTACCCCTCCTGCCGCTCGTAGCGGTTGTACATCAGCAGGCCGTAGAGAATGTGCCCCAGACCAAACCCAAGTGCAAAGAACGCCAACCCAAAGCCAGGCAGCAACACTGCTGCTAATCCTAGTCCTATCTGCGTGAGTCCCAGCCACCGAATTTCATCGAGGGTGTATTTGCTGGCATTGAGTAGAGCGAGACCGTAGAACACCAGTAGGCCTGGTACTACCAAACTCACCGCTCCCCGCGTGAACAAGGCGAGGCAGAACAACCCTCCCGTTATCAACGGAATGGCCATGCTGATGGCAAGCCGCCGACCTAAGGCACTCCATACGGGCAGACCAGCCCGCCGAGCCCGGCGCACGGTAAAGAAAGTAGCCACGGCCAGTGCTGCTCCAATCATGAGGGCGGCCAGCAGTAGCAGGTAGGGGAGCACTAACCAGCGCTCCTCCTCCGTGCTTTGCAACAGACGTAAGAAGCCGGCGCTACCATACTCCCGACGCAGAAACCAATGCCCCGCCCCGGCCCCCCGCCAAGGCGACT
>NZ_JZIR02000091.1:0-771 GCF_000961955.2 Hymenobacter sp. AT01-02 | reverse complement strand
GCGGTATCCAGCGGCTGACTAAAGCTCAGGTCGCCGTTCACGTAGCCGATCTGGTTCTGGCGCAAGTTCCAGTCGAGGGCGTAGCGGAAGTTCAGTTGGTTGTTTACGCGGTAGCGTGGCGACACACTCCAGCCGTAGCCCATGCGGCGTGGGCGTGCTAGTCGGTCGTCCTCGGCGTACCAGCGCACTCCGGCACCTACATCCCACGCCAGCTTCTTGCGGTAGTCGGAAGAAGCAAAGCCGTCTACGTTGGCATTGGCTGGCACCCGCACGTAGTAGTCGCCCAGCGGAGACTGGCGGGGCTCGTAATAGTCGTTGGTTACGGGGTTGGCATCTACGTTGGCACCTACGGTCAGGAAGTTTTTAGTGAAGGTGGTGTTGAAACCCGCGGCTACATTGGCGCTCTGGTAGCGGGTGGGCTTGTACAGCAACGAGTGGTTGAGGCTACCCCACGTATAAAGGTTGTTCACCTTCCAGAAGGGCTTGTACTTGTTGTAGCTGACGTTGAGGTACTGGCTGATGTTGTTGTTACCGAACAGAATTCCCAGGTCGTTGGGGTTGTACGTGTCTGACTCGATGCCCTGCCCCAGCTGCCACGTGAAGTTGCCGCTGATTTTGCTGAGGCCCACTTGGTACTTGTAGCCGTTCTGATCGTCTATCTGCTCCTTGGAGCCAAATTGCTGGCCTCGCCGACGCGAGTACACCAAGCGACCATCTAGGGCGTAGGAGTTCTTTTTATTGGCGAAGCGAAACAGCCCGCCGGTTACGTTG
>NZ_JZIR02000090.1:0-38110 GCF_000961955.2 Hymenobacter sp. AT01-02 | reverse complement strand
CCTGGGCTGGGCTGGGGTGCCAGCACGGCGGAGGGCGGCGAGGCAACTTGCTCAGTGCCCGTCTCTTGCTGGGTGCAGGCGCTTACGCAACCTGCCAGCAGAACGTAGAAGCTACTACTTCCTGGGGCAAGGGCAGCTAACAAGCGCCTGACTATTGTATTCATATACGGACTAGCTCTGCTACTGGAAATGTACTATACGTAGTTTCCTGCACGCAGGTGTGAGGAACTCTCCGGGCCGGATCAACACGGCTGGCCCCGGGTGATAGGCCCACTCGGGTGAATGAGGTAAAAATTCATGCGGTAACTAGGCTGAGCCTAGTATACTTGGCAGGCGAAGGTACTAGGGAAGTAGCGCACACGGACCGTTTCTGCCCCGAAGCGCGTTATCTTTACTACCTATGCTTTCGCCTTTGCCTGTCGCCGTTACTACCCCGCCTGCCGCCGCTTCTGTTCCCGACGCCACGCCTTTCCTGACCCGGATAGCCCGCGACATGGTGGCCCGCTATGGCCCCACCGACGAGCTAGCCGACCTGGTAGTAGTGGTGCCTACGCGCCGCGCCGTGGTGTACTTACAAAACGAGCTTAGCCTGGCTGCTGAGGCCGGTCAGGCCGTGTGGAGCCCGCGCATTGCGGCCATGGAAGACTATATGGTGGAACTGGCTGGCGTGCAGGTAGAGGAACCCATTGCCTTGCAATTGCTCCTGTTTGAGATTCTACGCGACATCGACCCCAAGCTGGATTTCGACTTGTTTGTGGGCTGGGCTGGCCTGCTGCTCCAAGATTTCTCCAACCTCGACCAAAATCTGGCTTCGCCCAAAAAGGTCTTTGAATACCTCAGCCAAGCTAAGGCTCTGGAACGCTGGGAGCTAACTGCGGAGCCTGCCCCGCAGAGCACCACGGCCGCTTACTTCCGCTTCTGGGACGACCTCGAAAAGGTGTACCGCCGCCTGCGCAGGCGCATGGAACACGACCACCTGGCTTACCCTGGCTTGGCCTACCGCCTGGCCGTGAACCGGGTACAAACCCGCCTGGAAGCTGGTGAGACCCTTCCCCAGCACGTATTCGTTGGCCTGGGCTACCTCTCTAAGGCCGAAGAAAAGCTCCTGCGGATGCTGCGCAAAGCCCGCCGGGCCGAAGTGCACTTCGATGGCGACGCCTTTTACTTAGAGCCTGGCTCTCCTAACCGGGCGGGCCAACACCTGCGCCGCTACCAAGAGCTGCTTGATTTGCCGGCCGAAAACCTGGGCGGCCCTGCCGAGCTGCTCCGGGGCTTGCCGCGCCACGTCCGGTTTGTGGGCGTGGCCAATGCCTCGATGCAGGGAAAAATTGCGGGGCAGCTGCTGGCCGCGTCGCGCCGCCAGAACCCCCAAGCCAAAGTGGCGGTGGTGCTGCCCGACGAAACCCTACTGCTACCCGTGCTGCACGGCCTTCCCCTCGACGCCGTGCCGGAGTACAACGTAACCATGGGCCTCAATTTCCAGAGCACGCCCCTGTTCAACCTGGTAGATTTACTGTTTGAGGTGCACCTAACCGGGGTGCGTGAGGGCTCCCCAGAAACGGGCTACGGGGTGCCCCGCTACCACCACTTGGCCGTGAGCAAGCTGCTACAGCACCCCTTCCTGCGCCGCTACCAGCAGTGGCTCGATAAGCAGGATGAGCAAGAGGTGTTCCATGGCATGCTGGATAAGGTATGCCGTACTATCGTGCGCCGCCACGCCGTGCTGCTTCCGGCCGAGGAACTCCTGGAAATGGGTCACGGCCACCCCATCATTGAAGCGCTGTTTGCCACCTGGGACAATTGCGACGATATTATCCGGGCCTGCTATACCCTTATCACCCTGCTGAAAAAAGCCTACCAGGACCAGCACTCGGCTATTGAGGCAGAGTACTTGTACCTGTTTTTCACGCTGGTAAAACGCCTTGAGTCGGTGTTCGACTGCCGGGAGCAGCGTCTGTCGGTACGCTCGTTTCGGCGGTTTCTTTACGAGCAGATGAAGGCCACGCGCCTACCCTTTAGCGGGGAGCCCATTGCCGATGTGCAAGTCATGGGCTTACTGGAAACGCGCGCGCTTGATTTTGACCACCTCATCATTTTGAGCTGCAACGAGAACGTGCTGCCGGCCCCCAAGCGCCACAGCTCCCTGTTTCCGTATGACGTACTCACTACCTTTCAGCTACCCACCTACGCCGACCACGAAGCGGCCACGGCCCACCAGTTCTGGCGCCTGCTGCAACGTGCCCGCCAGGTAGATCTGCTGCATATTCTGCCCGGGGCAGAGGGCACTCGCACCGGAGAGCGAAGCCGCTTTCTGCTTCAGATAGAAAACGATTTGCGCCCCCAAAACCCTGGAATGGTGCTGGAAGACTTAACGGTAACTTCACCCGTGGAGGAAGATTTATCGGAGGAGGCTCCTTTACCTACCACCCAGCCCAACCGGGACGTTTCTGGCGACCTGGTGCTGGAAAAGGACGCTGGCATGCTGCAAGCCCTGCGCGAGGTGCTAGTAAAAGGCCTCTCCCCTACGGCCCTCAACCAATACCTGAACTGCAATCTGCAATTCTACTTCCAGCGGGTGGCCCGCTTCCGCGAAAACGACGAGGTAGAAGAAGCCCTGGGCCCCGATGGCTTTGGAACGGTAGTACACGAGGCGCTAGAAGACCTTTTTAAACCCTTCGTGGGTGGGCGGCAGCTGATTACGGCGGAGGAACTGCCGGAACTTCTGAAGCTGGCCCCCATTATGGTAGCTAAGGCCCTGCGGCGCGAGGAAGCCGGCCGCCACGCCCGCGCCGACGAAGGCTTAAACCACGTGCTGGGCCAAGTAGCAACCCAACTCGTGCGCCGCTACCTGGAAAGCCTGCTGACGCAGCCGGAGGCCTTGCCCCTGCACATCCAAAGTCAGGAAGAAGCCCTGCAAGCCACGGTGTACATTGCCCTACCCGATGGAGAGAAGCTGGGGGTGAGCCTCGTGGCTTTGCCGACCGGGTAGACCAACTGCCTGATGGCCGCTTGCGCGTGGTAGACTATAAAACGGGCTTGGTACACTCCCACGAACTGCGCCTGCTAAAACGGGGGGAAGATTCGGCCGATGCTGTGGAACGCCTGCTGCAGGATGCTACGCCCGCCACCGATAAGGTGCGCCAGCTCTGGCTCTATCGTTTCCTGCTGGCCCAGCGCGGCCGCCCCGCCGCCGATGCAGCCATTATTTCCTTACGCAACCTCGGGGCGGGCCCCATGTCGGCCAACATGGACTTTCTCACCGATGGCGGCCAGGACTTTGTGCAGCACAGCGAGCAGCTCCTCACGCGCCTCGTGCACCGCATCCTCGACCCCCAAGAGCCCATCCGCAAAACCGATGATCTGGAAAAATGCCAGTACTGCCCCTACCGTGGTATTTGCGCCCGGTAATGGTTGTTTTGGCTAGGAAGCAGAATCTCACCCACCCCATAGGGGCGAACCCGCTAACTTGCGTCCTCTCACCTAGTAGATTAATTTATGGACGAATTCATGCAAGCCGCCATTGATGAGGCGCGCCAGGGCCGCCAGGAAGGTGGCATTCCCATTGGCTCAGTATTGATGCGCGATGGTAAGGTAGTAGCCCGCGGCCGCAACAAGCGGGTGCAGGAAAATAACCCCATCAAGCACGGCGAAATGGACGCCCTGTTTAATGCCGGGCGCCAGCGCACCTACCGCGACACGGTGCTGTATACCACGCTGATGCCTTGCTACATGTGCGCAGGCACCATTGTGCAGTTCAAAATCCCCAAAGTAGTAGTAGGCGAAGACCGCACTTTTGGCGAGTCGCGGGAGTTTCTAGAGTCCCACGGCGTTGAGGTCGTGATTCTGGACCTACCCGAGTGCGTGCAGATGATGACTGACTTCATTCGCGACGAGCCCACCCTCTGGAACGAAGACATCATGGAGTAGACGGCAGCTCCGCGCTAGAGCGGCGCTTCAGCGTGCAATGTGGGCACTAGCCGGGGCTCCTGCTTGTCTTCTCGTGCTACTTACCTTTCCTCCCATGCCTTCCACCGATAATTCTCTGCTAAGTGCTTCCAAAAAGTGTCCGGCCTGCGGGTTCTGGAGCAATTGGCAGCAACAGGCCAGCGACCGGTGTGAGCGGTGCGGACAGCTCTTGGACCCCCAACGCCTGCGCAGTGAGCAGCAGCGCCAAAAGCAGGCCGAGGAGCCCCTGCCAGCTTTCCTCCAAATCCACATCAACCCCGACGATGGTCCTACCACCCGCTTTTTTAAGCGCATTATTCGGGGTGGGCAGCTAGTTTTTGGCGCTTTGGTGTCGTTTATGGTGTGGCTGCTCACGCTGGCAGCCGGATGAAATGGCCCCGGGAGCTGCGCCACCCGCTGTTTCTGAGCGGCGTAGTACTCTACGCCGTGGCCGCTAGCACTAAGTACGGCGGGCCCCTTACGGCGCGGTGGCAGCTTCCCGAACTGCTACGCTCCTACTTGGCCGATACGCTGGCACTGCCCCTAGAACTCACGCTGGTGCTGTTTGTGATGCGCCGCTGGTACTTCCGACGTCCGCGCTTTGTGCTGCCTGCTACCTGGATTTTCAGTACCTGGGTGGTGTTCTCCATCTGGTTTGAAGCACTAGTGCCGCGCTTCGATGCTCGTGCTACCGCCGACCCGCTCGATGTAGTAGCGTACGCCGTGGGCGGGCTGATTTTCTGGCGCTGGCTGAACCGCCCCGATGCGCCGGCTACTGAACCATAGCGTCTGGTTGCCTCGTATACACCTCCTAGTAGCCCCGCCGGACTCGCGCCGCGGGGCTTCTGTTTTGGCCCATTGGGCGTAACAACTTGCGTACTATGTTTCAGGATATGACCCGCGTACTGTCAACCTATTGGCAGCAGTTTCTATTTGCCTTGCCCAAGCTCCTAGTAGCGCTGGCGCTCCTACTAGTTGCCGTATTTATTGCCAACCGGGTAAGCACCTTGCTCGGTGGACGCTTACGCCGCCGCTCTACCGATGCCCTGCTGGCTGACTTCCTCGCTCAAATCAGCAAATGGGTGATGATACTAGTTGGCTTGATGATAGCGCTAAACGTGCTGGGCTTTTCTGGGGTAGTAGGAAGCTTGGTGGGGGCAGCCGGGGTATCGGCTTTTATCGTGGGCTTTGCTTTCAAGGATATTGCGGAAAACTTTCTGGCGGGTGTCATCCTGGCCTTCAACCGTCCCTTCCACATTAACGACACCGTGCAGATCCGAGATTTGATTGGTCATGTTGAAGGCCTCAACTTGCGTACTACCCTCATGCGCACGTTCGATGGCAAACACATTTTCTTGCCCAACTCCCTCGTCCTCAAGGAGCCCCTCACCAACTTCACCAGGGACGGCAACCTGCGCCAGGAGTTTTTGGTGAGTGTAGATCTGGGGGCCGATGCTACGCCCGATGTAGCTACTACCGTCATCCTAAGCTACCTGCGCTCCATTCCCGAAGTGCAGCAAACGCCCCGCGCACCCTACGTGAACTTGGAAAAAGCCGCGGGCACTACCGCCGACCTGCGGGTTTTCTTCTGGACCGATGCCGAGGACTACCGCCGGGGGGTGCTGGAATTGAAAAGCCGCCTTATGCAACAGGTAAAACAAGAGTTGCGCGGGGCAGGCTTCGAGGTACCCAACCTCACGCAATAAGCTAATTTGCGGAGGCAACGCGTTTGAGGCTCGATTTGTGCGGACCCCACTGCTTGCTCGAACGTTGAACACCCCATTTTGCTCGTTCGTCAGCCCACCTTTTTAGTTGTCTATGCCCAAGAACACTATACACCGGTTGCTGAGCCCTTTATTGTTGTGGCGGCTACGTCACGTAAACGACCGGGTGTATCTGATTCTGGTGAGCATTGTGGTGGGTGTGCTGGCGGGCTTGGCGGCGGTACTACTCAAAACCTTTGTGCACGAGGGCCAACATGCCCTCAACGCTTGGGTTCCGGAGCAATATCGGGTGTTTACGTTGTCCCTCTACCCCATCATTGGGGTGGCACTCACGGTGCTATTTACGCGTTGGTTTTTGGGTGGCAATCTGGGGCGGGGCATTGGGCCCATCATCTACAACATCGCTCGCCAGGGGAGCATTGTTCCCCGTAGCAAGCTGTACTCGCAATTGGTGTCGTCTTTTCTCACCGTCACCTTCGGTGGGTCGGCGGGTTTGGAGGCGCCCATTTCCGTTACAGGCTCCGCCATTGGCTCCAATACCGCCCGGGTGCTCCGCATTGGCCGCCGCGAACGACGCCTGCTCACTGGGTGCGGGGCTGCGGCGGGGGTAGCGGCCATTTTCAATTCGCCCATTGCGGGGGTGCTCTTTGCCGTTGAAGTGATTTTGTCTGAGCTCTCGGCCGCTTTCTTCGTGCCGCTGCTTATCTCCTCGGCTACGGCTACGGTGGTTTCCAAAGCTCTGTACGCAGGTCAGCCCTTCGTGCTCATTACCACTAGCTGGCCCGTAGATGCGGTGCCCCTGTACCTGATGCTAGCCGGCGGCACGGCCCTGCTTTCCGTGTACATGATTCGAGTGTACTTCTGGGCCGATGGCTTCTTTGAAAACTGGACCGGTACGTTTAAGCGCGTCTTGCTGGGCGGCCTGGCGCTGGGGTTGCTCGTCTTCCTGTTTCCGCCGCTCTATGGCGAAGGGTATAATATCGTTCAATTGCTCCTGGGCGGCCACTCTGACCAGCTCGTGGATGGCTCCTTGTTTGATGTCTTTCACGACCAAAGCACTTGGCTGATCTTGGTGGTAGCGGCGGGTAGTATGCTGCTTAAGGTGGTAGCTACCACTATTACTATCGGCTCGGGTGGCAACGGGGGCATGTTTGGCTCCTCCTTGTTTGCAGGGGCGCTGTGTGGCTTCATCTTCGCACGCCTCATCAACTTGAGCGGGCTATATCCTATCTCAGAGGTGCATTTTATTGTACTGGGCATGGCGGGCACTCTGGCCGGGGTAGTACACGCCCCTTTGACCGGCATCTTCCTTATTGCTGAAATTACGGGTGGCTACGCGCTATTTGTCCCCCTGATGGTGGTCACCTCGGGCTCCTACCTCATTACCCGCTACTTCGAGCCTTATTCGGTATACACCCGCAAACTGGTAAGCAAAGGCGTGAACGTAAACCAGGACCGTGACCGGGGTCTGCTCGCACAGCTAGACCTAATGCTCCTGGTACAAAACGACTTTACCCCCCTCCAACCCGACACTACCTTGGGCGAGTTGGTGCAAGTGTTCCGGCATTCTACCCGCAACCTTTTTCCGGTAGTTGACGCCAATGGCCAGCTTCAGGGCATTGTCAGCCTAAACACCGTGCGCGACGTGCTGTTTGATGATGCTCACTATGGTACTACCCGCGTGCGGGAGCTTATGCGCCAGCCCCCCACCATTCTGCACGATACCGATACGCCCCAGGAAGCTCTCCGCAGCATGGATCAGTATGGTGTACCCGCGCTGCCCGTAGTCGGCTCCAACGACAAATACGTGGGCATCCTATTGAAATCAAACATCTTAGCTCATTACCGGCGGCAGCTTATCAAAGATACCGAGAGCTAGCACAGTCATCAATACTCACCAATTTCGGGCTGCTCCCGGCTCATCAGCAAGCCTGCCATCATCAGCAAGCCGGTAAGTAGAATTACTACGAAAAGGATATTTTCACCTACTTCCCCAATGTGGTGTTGGTCGGGGATGCTATAGAAGAGCAGCACGGTAATCAGGCCCTTGGGTGCAATAAACAGCTCCGGAATCAGGTCAGATTTAGCTACGTAGCGCAGGTAGAAAAAGCGAATGAGGGTTAATACGCCCACGATAAGCACACCCTGCCAGAGCAGGGTAAAGCTAAGCAGACTGCTGAGCGTGATGCTGAACCCGAACAGTAGGAAAAAGAACGTGCGAATAAGAAAAGCCGATTCGGCAGTGATGCTTCGCAGCTGGTGCACCTCCTCATGGAGTTGATCTGGGCGAAACCACCGGCGCAGGTAGGTTCCCTTCAAGAATAGCTTGGCATTGTTCACGGCCAGCCCAAACACCAGCACCAGCAGTAGCGACGACAAGTGGAGCTTTTTGGCAACGCTATACATGAGTACCAGAAAGGCCAGAATCAGGAAGAACTTGACGTGGAGACGAATGCGCCCCAGCAGGAACGCCAGCATGGCCGTGCTCAGAATAGCTACTACCAACACGGCCACTACATCGCGCCCAAATGTGACAACGGACATGCCCTGAGCAAAATTCTTCTGCAGGGCAAAGTTGAAGAACATAATGCCCAGGATATCTGAAAACGTGCTCTCGTAGACGATGAACTCCTGCTTTTCTCCTCGGAGGTTGGCTACGCTGGGAATGGCAATGGCCGAACTGATAACGGCCAGCGGCACGGCGTTGACCAAGCACGTTTGGAAGCTGATACCTAGCCATAGGTAGAGCAGGGTGGCAATGGCGCTTGCCTGCACAATCAACATGAGGGCCGCCGCTAGAAACGAGCGTCGAATAAGGGGGGCCTTATCCCGGGTCAGCTCTAAGTCGAGGGCGCCTTCCAACACAATCATAATCAGACCGATGATTCCGAATATTTCCAATACTACCTTGGGAATGGGTAGGGCAAAATCGAAGTAATCGGCGGCTTGGCGCAGAGCAATACCGGTAAGCAACAGCATGAGCACGGAGGGCACCTTAGTGGCTCGCGCGGCTAAGTCAAACAGATACGACAGGATGACGGCTAAGCTCAAGCCGATGAGTATGGAATAGGACCCCATGCAGTGTAGGAATGGTCTGACAATAACTCAGCAATACGTAGAAAAGCAGTAAGCCGCCGAAAATCGACGTTGATGGCCGCGCCTGGTTGGTATCTCAGCGCGGGCACGTGCTACCTTCGTGGTATGGAGCGTGGTTTAGATGTTGATGCCGAAACCGTAGTGGTGGTGGGCGGTGGGCCGGCAGGCTTGCTGGCAGCTCAGCGCCTTGCGGAGGCCGGCCACCGGGTAGTGGTGTACGAAGCCCAAGCTACCGTGGGCCGTAAGTTTTTGGTGGCCGGGCACGGAGGGTTTAACCTAAGCAACGCCGAGCCATTGTCGTTATTTGAAACCCGCTACGCTGCTCAGCACCCCCAGTTTGCTCGTTTCCTGGCGCATTTCTCTCCCTCTGACTTACGGCAGTGGGCAAGCAGCTTGGGGATTTCTACTTTTGTAGGCACCAGTGGCCGCGTATTTCCCACGGAAGAGCACAAGCCTGCCCACCTTTTGCGGGCGTGGCTTGGGCATTTAGAGCAACTAGGCGTAACTATTCAAACGCGCCACCGGTGGCTAGGCTTCGCGGGTGCTACCGGATTACGGATGCGCCAAGAAACCACAGGCGAGGAGCTAACGGTACATCCCGCCGCCACGGTGCTGGCCCTAGGTGGCGCTAGCTGGAGCAAAACCGGCTCCGACGGGCAATGGGTCCATGCTCTCCAAGAGTTGGGCGTGGAGTGCATACCCTTTGCGCCATCTAATTGCGGGGCGGAGGTAGTGTGGTCACCTTTCTTCCGGGACAAAGTTGGGCGCGTACCACTCAAGAACATTGCCCTAACTTGCGGAAGCCATACCGTACGAGGTGAGGTACTGCTAACGGATTACGGCATAGAAGGTACCCCAGTATATGCCCTTACGCCGCAGGTACGCGCCGCCCTCAGCCACGGCACCACGGCCACCCTCCTGCTTAATCTTAAGCCCGACGTTTCCCCTGATCAGCTGTTGCAAAAATTGCAGCAGCGCCGCGCCGGCACGTCGCTAGCTTCTTTCTTAGCTAGTGCTTTGCGCCTGGGGCCACCCATACCCACACTGCTGCGCGAACTATACCCCACGCTACCATCGTCACCAGCTGACTTAGTACAGGTGCTTACCCAATTGCCGATACCGGTTAGAGGTCTGCGCCCACTCGACGAGGCTATAAGCACAGCGGGGGGCGTAGCCTGGACGGAAGTGAGCGATGCCTTAATGCTGCACCGGCGGCCTGGCACCTTTGTGGCGGGTGAAATGCTAGACTGGGAAGCCCCTACGGGCGGTTACTTGCTGCAAGGCTGCTTTAGCACAGGCGCCTGGGTAGCCCAGGGAGTTTTAGAATGGCTGGAAAAGAGAAGTGCGCAGGTGTAATTGCACAGAGCAACCAGTATCTTTTACCAAGATGCTGAGCTAGGCCCTCCTACATGCGGCGCAAGGATAATTTCTCGGCGGCTTCCGCTTCCCGCAGAATAGCCTTGGCATCGGCTACCAGGCGCTGCCCGGGGGTCAATTGGTGGCGCACTAGCAGTAGAAACAGCACGATAAACGAAACCATTGGCAGCAGGCCACCCAAAATAAACCACTTCCAGAACGAGCGGCCGTGGCTCTGGGCGCAGTAGGCCGTCGTGAAAGCTAGCACTGCTAAGCCCGCAACCAGGGACAGGAGCAGCAGCGGACCGAAAAAGTACATCGGGTGCGGTACCATAAGCTCAGCAGGCATAGAAGGTATGCTTTAAGGTACAGGATTGCTCCTGAATTTGCAAGGATATTCTTCGGATAACAACCTGCCAGTAGCGGCGTTGTTCGTGGATTTTGGCCGGAATGTTGTGCGGTACCGGGAGCCACCCTTTTAGGGCATTTATCGTATACATGTGTACGCCCTTTCTAGTTCTCCGCCTGCTCCCCCCCTTATGTGGGAAAACCAAAGTCTCTTCCGCGTCTCGGCTCAGTTGTTTGCCGACGGCGTGTTTAATTTGCTTGACCGAACGCTAAAGCCGGAAGTATTCCTGCTGGGTCTTGCTTCGGCCCGCGAAACCGACGAACCCCAGGCCGTCGTAATTGAGCCCGTTACGCACCGTTACCATCCCACCGATTTTACCAACGTAAAAGCGCGGGCTGCTGCCCTGGAACCCGATGGCCCTCGTGAGGTAGTGTACCACCTGCACCCTCTCGACCATGACCGGTACGAAAAACAACGCTGGTACGAACTGCTGCGCCGTGCTACCGAGCATTCTCTCAACGACTTAGTAGCTACACGCCAGGAAGAACGTATTAGTTTCTGCTCCCTACCTGTGGGCGTGTATGGCTACCAAGTAATCATTGTGCTACAGTTAGCTGCCGATGCCTACCACTCGTACTATTCCTTACCGGGTTTGAGTGGGAGCCGGCCCACTTCATTGCTGGCGGCTACGGTGCAGGAGTTCCTGCAAGACGCCGCACGCGGCCTACGCGAGTCGGACACCGATGACGACCGGCCCGTACTGGACCGCGACTATAATGAGGTATTGCGGGCGGCCGGGCGGCGCTTCATGCTACGCGCCGCAGCGGGCACCCACGGCCTTTACGATGCCTGCAATGGAGTAGCCGCCTTACGCCACGAAGGCGATGAAGGAGTAGGCACTATGATTGTATCGCGCCGCAACCACCCGGCCGTGGTTCCTATTTTAACTCTCGACTCGCCTATTCCGTTGCGCGACTACCGCCGTATTCGTAAGCTACTGGAGTTGAGCGAGGACCGCAACGCCTTACTTACCGATGCCACCGATGTGTTTGGCCTCGGCTACCTGGTAGAGCCCACCGACCCTCAGTACGAACCCTTGTTTACGGTGCACTTTACCAAGCACTATAGCTGGGAGCTAGACCATGGTGGCAATACCATGATGAAAGTGGTATCAAACACGCCGCGCCTGCCCCAGGGCACCGTCGATGAGGAGAACTTCACATCGGCCATCCGGCGGGTATTTCCTGCCGTAGACGCGGCGGGCATTGCATACCTCTGGGAACTGACCCTGAAAGCTACCCTCCAAACCAACGGTACTATCCTGGTTATCTCGGAGGGAGCGGCTCAAGAAGCGGCTCGCCTAACGCGCCAGTGCTTCCGCGTAGCCCCGCGCCTCATGACCCCATCAGTATTGCGTTTGGTTACTAATATCGACGGGGCCGTGTTCATTAATCCGGCCGGTACTTGTTACGCTATTGGAGCTATTCTCGACGGCTTAGCCACGGAAAAAGGCGATTCTAGCCGGGGTTCGCGCTACAACTCCGCTCTGCGCTACGTGGAAAGCAGCCGCTACCCCGTGCTGGCTATTGTGGTAAGCGAAGACGGCTGGATTGACCTGCTTCCGCCCGTGCGACGATAGTAGATTTCGCTTCTTATAAAAGACGGGGCGGCAGTACTCAGGTACTGCCGCCCCGTCTTTTATTGGGCATATGGTATTATGTTATCTAGGAATTAGCCGTTCACGGTTCCCATCATGGCTTCGGGGTAGCGCTGGCCGGCAGCTACGTGCGGCGGGGCCAGTTGGTCGATGCGGGCCAGTTCCTCAAGGGAAAACTGGATAGTGGCAGCTTCCAGATTTTCTTCCAGGTACGAAATGCGTTTGGTGCCAGGAATGGGTACAATATCCTTACCCTGGGCGAGCACCCACGCCAGCGCCAACTGACCGGGTGTTACGTTTTTTTCTTTTGCCATTTCGCGGATACGCGCCACTAAATCAAGGTTCTTCTGGAAGTTTTCGCCCTGAAAGCGGGGCGTAAAACGACGGTAGTCATCCTCGGCCAAATCCTCAAACTTCTGAATCTGCCCCGTAAGGAATCCTCGGCCCAGGGGCGAGTACGGCACGAAGCCCACACCCAATTCTCGGCAGGTGTGCAAAATATCATCTTCCGGGTCGCGGCTCCAGAGAGAATACTCGGTTTGCAGGGCCGTGATGGGGTGCACTTGGTGGGCCCGGCGTAGCGTGTCGGGAGCGGCTTCGGAGAGGCCCAGGTACCGCACCTTGCCTTCTTTCACTAGTTCGGCCATGGCCCCTATCGTTTCTTCGATGGGCGTGTTAGGGTCAACGCGGTGCTGGTAGTAGAGGTCAATATAATCGGTGCCGAGGCGTTTGAGGCTGGCTTCGCAGGACTGGCGCACATACTCGGGGCGGCCGTTGATGCCACGCTTGGTTGGGTCGTTGGGGTCACGAACAATACCAAACTTGGTGGCTACTACCAGCTTGTCGCGGCGGCCCTGCAGGGCTTTGCCGAGTAGTTCTTCGTTGGTATAGGGGCCGTACATGTCGGCTGTGTCGAAGAACGTGACGCCAAGCTCTACCGCACGGTCAATCGTGCGCAGGCTCTCCTGGTCGTCGCGCTGACCGTAAAAGTCAGACATGCCCATGCAGCCGAGGCCGAGGGCGGATACTTGAGGACCATGGGTGCCTAAGATGCGAGTTTGCATAGTTCAGTTGGTGTTGAGGGAAATGAATTCAGATCGGGTGTATAACCCCTCATACGGCAAAAGGAGTAGGCAGGCTTAGCCAGCGGCCTTTCTTTACCCAAAATGCTGTGTCTGCGTTAGAGGCATACACCTTCCCTCCGCCCTTCTCTACTATGGCCACTCCCACTATTCCCCCAACCTTCGACCAAGACAGCCGCTTACGTTGGGTAGAACGCGTTTCTCACCTTCTTGACAGCCAATTTCGGGTGCCCGGTACTACCTGGCGCTTCGGCCTCGACCCGATTATGGGCCTGCTGCCCGTGGTGGGCGGCATTCCTTCACTGGCGGTTTCGGGCATTCTCATCCTCACCATGCTGCGCCACGGCGCCAGCGGCAACTTAGTGGTGCGCATGGCTCTCAACGTGCTACTCGATACCATCATTGGCGCCATCCCAATTGTTGGCAACATCTTCGACTTCGCCTATAAAGCCAACGACCGCAACGTACGGCTGCTGCGAGAGCACTACGCAACTGGCAGGCACCAAGGCAGTGGCAAGGGGCTCATTGCCCTGATTCTGGTGCTGCTACTCGTAGTGGGTGGCCTGGTGGTGTGGGGTGGCTACGAACTGGTACGGGCACTATGGCACTACTTTCAGTAAATGAACTGCTTGCAACGCTGACTAGTTTGGCACGCTCACTTTCGTTTTTGGTGTAAGACTGGGTGACTTTGCAGGCTGAGTGGGCGCACGAACTGCACGTCGCCTAGTGCAGCGTTGTTCTGTTGTTGCTGGGTTACCCGAGCAGGGGAAGGAGTTACTACCTGCTCCGACAACTTGTGGCCGTTTTGGTCCTGGAGTTGTAGAGTCAGTTTGCTAGTAGTGGCTTGCAGGTGCAACGTAGTACCCGGTTGCACGGCCACTGGGGTAGCGCAAACGGATACAGGTCAACTAGTACCGTTGCGGCCACATCCTGGAAGGTGTAAGAATACGTAGCCGTAGCGCCAGCCTGGTAACGCGCCGTTACGTGCCCCGGGCCTACCAAAAAGGTATAGTTCAAGTTGGTGACAGATGCTGGGATGCGCGGCGCCAGCGTTAGTGCGTGGTTGGCCATATCGGGGCGGATGCCAAGAAAATACTGGTACCAGACGCGCAATTGCTCCGCGTTGGACCAGGCCTGTAAGTAGCGCCCGTGAGACGGGGCCACTGTTCGCTGGGGTGCGGGTAGGCATCCATGTTTTCGCTCAGGCCGCCCACCACCCCTCGGGTCAAGGCTTGGCGGTTCATGTTCGCAAACAGTTGGTAGGCTGTTTCTACTTGCCCAGCTTCAATCATGCGCTGCATGGCAATACCATTGTTCCACAGCCAGATGGTGCCCCGGTGGTAGGCAGCATCTTTGTGGTAATGCTCGGGGGCCAGGTGGTAAGGATGGAAGTTGGGGTCGTGCCGGTCCAGCGAGGCTACGCCCCAGGGGTATACTAGCTCCTCCCAGGTTTTGCGAATTACCTGACGCTTCAGGGCGGCGTCTTCCACCATGTCAAGCGCGTACAGCTGATTGGGACGCAAGGTAAAATCAGGCTTTCCCTGCTTATCGAGGCGGTCGGCTAAGTACGAGTGGCTAGCGTCGCGGTAGTCCTGCTCGAAGTGGGATTTTACCTGCTGGGCCAGTTGCTTCCACTTGGCTTCGCTGGGCTGGTCGTGCATGTAGGCAGCAAAGTAGGCGCCAGCAGGAGTTGCTGGTACCAGAGAGCCTGAATGTCGTTGGCGCGGGTACCGCGGGGCGTAAAGGATACCAAGTTGGCGTCGCGGGCATCCATCCAAGTTTCATTGTCCTCATGGAGCAGGTAGCCTTTCTCATCTACCCAATGCTGCAATGCCCCTGCAATACTGGCTTTCACGGCAGGATACAGCTGCCGAATCAGTGACGTATCGCCAGAGTACTGCACGTAGTCCTGCAACTCAATGATAAAGCGCGGAGTGCCATCGGTGGTGTGGTAGTCGATATTACTGGGATTCACAATGTTGGGCACCCGACCGTAGTAGCGGGAGGTTTTGTCCAGCTGCTGGTAGTTGGCAAACGAAAGCAGAATCTGCTTGGCCGTGGCAAACTGCCCCGTTACGAGCACGGCACCCGGCAGAGAGATAAACTCGTCTCGCCCCCAGTACTCGTTGAACCACGGTAGGCCCGCGTAAATCCCGTCGCCCTGCTGGCGCGTCACCAGTTGGTCCATGGTGGTAGCTAACCAACGCAGGGCCAGGGTCAGCGAGTCGGAGGTGGAGGTGAGGTAGGTATTGGTGAGCAGGTACTGGCGCATTCGCTCCTGACGGGCCTTCTTGAGGGTGGTAGCATTGCGCTGGGCTTCCTCAACTAGGACCGTGGCTGCTGCTTCATTTTCTCCCACGGCCAAGTAGTAGCCTTCGGTAGCACCCGCCACTTGCTGGCCTTGCACCGTAATAGCCTGGGGCTGCAAAGGAGCTACAGCAATGAGAAATTTGCCCTCCCGTGCCGAGAAAAAGGCCACGTGGTTTTGCTCTCGCAGGAAACGTACGTTGTCACCTTTCAGGGCAATACCTAGCGGCTGCGCGGCTCCGCGCAAGCGCACTTCTAACACGTTTCGCTGGTCTAGCAAGCAAAGCTCTTCCGTGAAGGTAGGGCCGTGCTGGCGTACCAGCTTGTGGGGGTACACCACTACATCGGCAGTGCGGTTATCTAGCTTTTGCGTTCCTACAAATAGGTCGTAGCCACCAAAAACACGGTTTTTGGCTACGTTCAGGCCCTCAAACCAAGCGTATTCCGGGTGGTTGGTTTCGTGGGTTTGCGTGAAATAATATGCCGCCGCTTTGTTGGTGAAAGAAACGCTGCGGTTAGCCTGAGCGGGCACCGCAATTTTCATTGTCTCCAGAATATCGGGCTGGTTCTGCATGGAAGGCGTACTAACGGAGCGGGTTCGGGTGCAGCTGCTGGCTGCAAGCAGTAGCTGCGCTAGAAACAACCAGGAAGTAAATCGGGACATGGAGGGTGATGAGGATAAGACGGCTTCAGAAAGGCACCCTGGCCAGCATATGCTGAGACAACCGTGCTTGGTGAGTAACAGGCAGACTTGAGGAGCCAAATATAATGCTACACTTGCACCTTCCTAAGCCTATTGCAAATACGGGCGTCAATATAGTACCAGCACTTACCAACTGAGTATGCGTAAGGCCTCTACTAGCCTTCTACCTTTGTACTTCTTTTGGGTGCTGCTTCGCACGGTTGAGCTAGCAAAGGCTTGGGTACTGAGCCAACTCCACCTTCCCCAACTGGGCTAAAAGCAGTTACCCTCCGCACGTTTTAGCTCTTTTGACATGTACATTCCGCTTGTTTGGCAGCTATCCTTGGAGGATAGCCGCCGCGCGTTTCGATACCTGAAACTCAGTATCCAACGCCGCCTCTTCCTACGTCAGTACACAAAAGCCTGGTCTTATTAAACCAGGCTTTTTCATATCCCTCTTTTTCCGCTTGCCCACTTTGGGTCTGTGGAGTTACTCCTCTTTTTGCCGATGAATTTCGTTGCCATTCTAGGCCTACTTGCCGCTTTCCTTACTACTGCCGCCTACGTTCCGCAAGCCTACAAGACCATCACAACCCGCTCTACCAGCAGCTTATCGTTGCCCACATATTCCATGCTGTTCCTAGGTACGCTGCTGTGGGTGGGTTATGCCGTGGCTATTGACAACGTGCCTGTGCTAATCGCCAACGGTGTTACAGCCCTGCTGGCCGGCATTATCCTCTACCTCAAGCTCATGACCAAGCCCGAATAAGCCTACTCTGCCGATTACACGGCCGGCTGCTTGCGGTAAGCCGAAGGGCTTTGGCCCGTTAGCTTGCGAAAGGTGCGGTTGAAGTGCGACAAGTTGTTGAAGCCCACCGCATAGCTGACTTCCAATACCGGTAGCCCCTGCAGGAGCAGCAGGCAGGCTTGGCTAACCCGATACTCTTGCAAGAAATTAGTCAGCGTCTGGCCCGTCATTCTTTTGAAGTAGCGGCAGAAAGCGGGTACCGTCAAGAAGGTTTGGTCGGCTAGTTCCTGTACGGTAATGGGCTCGGCGTAGTGCTGCTCTAAGTAGTGATACACCTGCTTGAGGCGCTGCTGCTCCCGCGCTTGCTGATTGGAAATGCCCATGTCCGCGTGTAGTTCGGTTACGTCGGTGGCGGCGGCCAGCTGGTAGAATAGCTGAAGCAGCGTAAGCAAGCGTTCAGGAGCGGGTTGGTCTAGCATCTGACGCAGGGTATCCCCTACCCGTGCACGGGTGTCCGGCCCGAACGACAGGCCTTGGCGCGAGCGAAGAAAAAGTTGCTGCACAGCCGCTAGCTCGGGCCGCTGCAAAAATTGGTCGCCCATAAAGTCTTCGCGGAGTTGCAGCACAATTTGCTCGAAAGCCCCTTGCTGCTCGTAGCTAAAACTGAGGTGGGGCAGGTTCGGCCCCATAAAGATTAGCTCACCTCCCTCGTACCGCGAAAAATGCTGACCAATGTGCCGCCGGCCGCTTCCTTTGGGAATGTACACCAACTCATACTCCGGGTGGTAATGCCACAAGATATCCCGGTCCTCGGCTTGGGTGTAATGCAGCAACGTGAAAGAGCTGCCTGGCGTGGCTGAATGGGTTCAAATTCCAGCTTCATGCGCTCATTAACGTTGCGCTAGGTAGAAAGATGCCGGCAGCGTCATTGCAACGTCAACATAGTACTAGTGGTGACTACAAGCGTGCCACTTCCCATCAGCGGCCCCAGCTTTTTACTTGCTCTACCTACCACCTCACCAAGCATACAGCAGCCAGCAACGTCTTGCGCGACAAGTAGTGCCCAAGAGCATTATTGACAGCAACCTACTTATAACTCCCGCACCCAGATGTTGCGGAAGCTAAGGGGCTCACTTTTGTCACCGTGGGCTTGTAGCTTGATGGGGGCCGGGCCGTGTTTTTGATAAGTAGGCTTTCCGATGTAGCGTGTAGCACCAGTTAGCACCGTGTTGTCTTGCACCACTACGCCGTTGAACATCACCGTAACGCGGGCCGGAGTACGCACAGTACCATCAGCCTGGAAGGTGGGAGCCGTCCATAGAACGTCATACGACTGCCACTCCCCTGGCTTGCGAGCGGGATTTACCAACGGAGCCGTCTGCTTGTAAATGCTGCCAGCCATGCCGTTCACGTAGGTTTTGTTGCGGTAAGCATCCAATATCTGCAACTCATAGCCTGCATCGCCCTTGCCAAGGGAGGCCAGGAAGATGCCGCTGTTGCCGCGGGCTTGCCCCGTTTCGGCAATGGTAGCCGGTACTCGCCACTCCAGATGGAGCTGGTAATTGGTGAAGCTGCGCTTGGTTTCGATGTTGCCGGTAGTCTTATCTACCGTCAGAACGCCGCTCGCTACCTTCCACTTGGCCGGAGCCGTTCGATCATCGGCCGACACCCACTGCGCCAAGTCTTTGCCATTGAACAGTACGATGGCATCGGAAGGAGGTGGCGTAGTTAGCGCGGTGCCCATTACTTCCCGCGGCACGGGTTCCCACACTTCGGTGGCTTCGGGCTTATCCGATTCTTGCGCAGTGGCCATATAAGGTACAGAACTAGCTACAAGCAACGACAGAACTACGCAACGGGTTAGCATAAGAAGAAGACAGGAGGTGCTGAGAATGAACAAATGAACGACTAGTACGGGTAATGAGGTAGGCTAGGCCCCTACCCGATTACACGTCGCAGAGCTGCACAGCTTGGCGCAATGAGGCGAGGCCGTCGGCTTGACGCGGAATGAATTCCTGAGCCACAAAGCCTTTAAAGCCGGTTTTCCGGATGGCTTGCATGATGGCTGGGTAATTCAGTTCCTGGGTGTCATCCAACTCGTGACGGCCGGGTACCCCAGCGGTGTGATAGTGCGCAATGTAGGGGTGGTACTCGGTGAGGGTGTGAATCACATCACCCTCGTTGACTTGCATGTGGTAGATGTCATAAAGCAGCTTGAAGTTCTCAGAGCCGAGCTTTTTCGCCAGTTCCACGCCCCACCACGTCCGGTCGCATTGGTAGTCCTTATGGTCGATTTTGCTATTGAGCAGCTCCATCACCAGCACTACTTTGTGTTTTTCAGCTAGTGACATTAAGGGTTTCAAGCCCGCTACGCAGTTTTTCCACCCGGTTTCATCCGACATGCCCTGGCGGCTGCCGCTAAAGCAAATTAGATTGGTGTAGCCCGCCTGGGCCACTTTCGGAATCATCTCGGCGTACTGCTTTTGCAGTTGTGCATGAAATTTGGGGTCGTTGAAGCCGTCGGTCAGGTTGATTTCCGCGCCGTTGCACATGGGCGAGTCTAGGCCGTGCTTTTTGAGCGTGGGCCAGTCGGCGGGTCCTACTAAATCAATGCCCTTAATGCCCATGCCTTTGGCGGCAATGCACAGTTCTTCCACCGACATTTTTCCGAAGCACCAGCGGCACACCGACTGTTTGATGTTGTTTTTCAACGGCATAGCGTGAGTTGCTTGGGTTTCATCCGAAGCGCAGGCTGCCGATACGCCCAGCGTAGTAGCTGCCACGGCCCCGGTAACCATCCCCTTTAAGGCCGACCGACGATTCCAATTTGTCATGCAGAAAGTTAAACAGCTTGTGATAAAGGAGTTGCCGGGTCCTGAATGGCTGCGGCAGGCGTAGTTTGCGGCTCTTTCTGCTCGCGGAAAAATGCCAGAAAGGCCAGCAACACCGCCACCGCAATACCAGCCGGAATCAGCCAGATCATGCGCCAATCATGAGTAGTCGGCGTGGTCTGGTAGGCGTCGAAGATGCGGCCTGACAGCAGGGTGCCAATCAGCATGCCCACCCCGTAGGTAGCCAGCGTGATGAACCCCTGGGCCGAGCTTTTGAACCGTTCCCCAGCTAAGTTGTCGGTGTAAATCTGGCCCGTCACGAAGAAGAAGTCGTAGCAGACACCGTGCAGTACAATGCCCGCAATCAGCATCCAGTAGTTACTTTCTCCGTTGCCGTAGGCGAAGAATACGTAGCGCAATACCCAGGCTGCCATGCCAATAGCCAGCATCTTTTTCACGCCTAGCCGGCTGAAGAACAACGGAATAGCCAGCATAAACAGCAGTTCCGATACCTGCCCCAGACTCTGTACACCGGCCGCCGACTTCATGCCTACTTCGTTGAGGAAGGGGTTGGTAAAACCGTAGTAGAAGGCTAGCGGAATACAGATGGCAATAGAAGCCAGGAAGAAAATCAGGTAGGAGCGGTTACGCAGCAAGCCAATGGCATCAAGGCCTAGCAAGTCACCAATTGAGGTTTGGGCGCCTTGCTTGACGGGCGGCGTGGCGGGCAGCGTGAAGCTGAACACCCCCAGTAGTGCCGAAGCCCCGGCCGCCATCAGAAAGGTAGCTTGTAGGCTGTTGGTTTGCTCCCAATTCAGCCAGCCAATAGTGAGGCCCGCCACAATCCAGCCCAGCGTACCCAACACCCGAATAGGCGCAAATTCCTTCTGTGGATTCTGCATCTGCCGAAAGCTAATGGAGTTTACCAGCGCCAGTGTGGGCATATACAGCACCATGTAGGTGAGGATATTGGGGTAGAAGCTGCCGAAGTCAGGAGCTGCGGAAGCACGCCAGAGTAGCAGCGCCCCCGCCAGGTGGAGCACCCCCAGAATCTTCTGAGCCGAGAAAAACCGGTCGGCAATCAGCCCGATAATGAACGGCGCTACAATGGCCCCAATGGACTGCGTCAGGAAGGCTACGCCGACTTGGGTGCCCGAGGCACCCAGGTTGCGCAGTAGGTACGTGCCCAGCGTCACGAACCACGCGCCCCAGATGAAAAACTCCAGGAACATCATGATGGACAGCTTGATACGAATAGAAGCAGTCATACGGCAGGTGGGGTTGGGAAGTATAGAGAGTTATTAAGCAGACAGCTAAGTAGCCGTTTTGACGTGGGTCCTTCCCCGGCTTCCTACGCCGCTTGATGCGCAGAATGGAAGGGGTAAGACAGCCAATTAAAGGCTTACTTCAGTGCGAGGATGTAGCGAACCATCTCCTGGGTATCCTTTTCGGAGAGGGCGGGGTGGGGCGTCATTGGAATTTCACCCCAGTTGCCTTTGCCGCCGGTGATAATTTTCTTGGCCAGCATGTTCACGTTGGCCGCTGTATTGGGGTACTTCTTGGCAACATCCTGGTAAGCAGGGCCAATCAGCTTCTCGTTTTCACGGTGGCAACTGGCGCAGTCAGAAGCGGCAATCAGCTTAGCGCCGGCTTCCGACGGAGTACCCACGGGCGTAGTACCGATTTTGGTGGCATTGGTATCCACTTGCGGCTGGCGGGCCACGGCACTGATATTGGAATTCGTGACGCTGTCTTGGGGGGGCACGGTTTCTTCGGCCAGACTGTATTCTTCTTTAGTCTTTTTACTATCGGAGTCAGAGCCGCAGGAGAAAAGCATAGGCCCGCACAGCAGAAGTAGGAACGCCTTTTTCATAAAGGAGGAATTGTAATTAGAGACCGAGGATCTTCTGATTGAGAGACTTGTCGATGCCAGAAGCGGCAAAATCGTCGAAGGCCTTGTCAGTGACGTTGATGATGTGGTTCTGAATAAATGGCGCGCCTTCACGGGCGCCGTCTTCGGGGTGTTTGAGGGCGCATTCCCACTCTAGCACGGCCCAGCCGGGGTAGCCGTACTGCGCCATCTTACTAAAAATGGCCTTGAAATCAACTTGTCCGTCCCCGAGGGAACGGAAGCGGCCGGCGCGGTTTACCCAGTCCTGGTAGCCGCCGTACACGCCCTGCCGCCCAGTAGGGTTAAACTCGGCATCCTTGACGTGAAACGCACGAATCCGCTCGTGGTAGATGTCGATGTACGCCAGGTAGTCCAGGCATTGCAGCACAAAGTGCGAGGGGTCGTAGAGCAGGCAGGCGCGCGGGTGGTCGTTTACTTCGGTCAGGAACCGCTCGTAGCTGATGCCGTCGTGTAGGTCTTCGCCAGCGTGAATTTCGTAGCACACGTCCACCCCGCACGCATCAAACTCATCCAGAATAGGCCGCCAGCGCCGGCCTAGCTCTGCAAAAGCATCATCAACCAACCCGGCTGGGCGTTGGGGCCACGGATACACCATTGGCCACAGCAACGCCCCGCTGAACGTGGCATGGGCCGTGAGGCCCAGCCTCCGCGACGCTTTGGCGGCGTAAATAAGCTGCTGCACGGCCCACTGCTGACGGGCCGGAGCGTTGCCGCGCACGGCTTCCGGCGCAAATCCATCAAACAGTTGGTCGTACACCGGATTCACGGCCACCAATTGGCCCTGCAAATGGGTGGAAAGCTCGGTGATTTCCAGGCCGGCCGCCTGCACTTTGCCTTTCAGCTCGTCGGCATAGGTCTGGCTTTCAGCAGCTAGTTTGAGGTCGATGAAGCGGCTGTCGGTGGTAGGCAGCTGCACACCTTTGTAGCCTAGGTTGTTGGCCCAGCCACAGATGTCTTCCAAAGTATTGAAGGGGGCTTGGTCGCCGATGAACTGCGCCAGAAAAATACCCGGTCCTTTAATGGTTTTCATACGCCGTTACAGGGTGAATTTAGTCCACTTTTTCTCAGACTGGCCCGAGGCAATAACGGTTTCAATAAAGGCCATGCCCCGCAGTCCTTCCTCAATGCCAGGGTAATCCTGGGCTTCGGGCGGGGCTGGTGAGCCGCCCTGCTCTGCCAACAACGTCAGTGCGAAGTTGCGGTAGAGGTTGGCGAAGGCCTCCAAGTAGCCCTCGGGGTGGCCCGGCGGAATGCGGCTATTGTGTAGCGCAGTGGCACTAAGGTAAGATGCGCCCGTGCGGCGTACTTCGGTAGGCCGGTCTAGCCACTTCACCAGCAGCGTGTTGGCGTCGGCCTGCTGCCAGTCGAGGCCTCCTTTCTCGCCATAGATACGTAGACGCAGGTTGTTTTCTTCGCCGGCCGCTACTTGGGTAGCTACTAGTACCCCGCTGGCTTCGTCGCTGAGCTTGAGTAGTACAGCCCCGTCGTCGTCGAGGCGGCGGTTGGGCACTACGGTGTTGATGTCGGCGCACAACTCTGTGACGCGCAAGCCGCTTACGTATTCGAGTAGGTTGAAGGCATGCGTACCAATGTCGCCCATAGCGCCGGCTATACCGCTCCGAGCGGGGTCGGTGCGCCAGGCGGCCTGTTTATTTTCGCCGCTTTCCTCGGGCGTGCTCAACCAGCCTTGTGGGTATTCCACGTACACTTTCCGCACCCTACCCAATGCTCCGGTTGCCAACAAGTGGCGGGCCTCCTTTAGCATGGGGTAGCCGGTATAAGTGTGGGTGAGACACAGCTTTTGGCCGCTGGCTTTCAACACGGCGGCCAGTTCCTGGGCTTCGGCCAATGAGAAGGTTATCGGCTTGTCCAGTACAACAGCAAAGCCGTGTTCCAACGCTAATTTGGCGGGTGCGAAGTGCAAGTGATTAGGCGTCACAATGCTGATAACCTGTACCCGCTCATTAGCCGGCCGCTGGGCTTCCCGCTCCACCAATTCTTGATAGGAAGCATACACCCGGTCGGGAGCTAGGCCGAGGTGCTGGCCGGTTGCTCGGGAGGTATCAGGGTTGCTGCTGAACGCGCCGGCTACCAGTTCATACAGGCCATCAAGGGAAGCGGCCATGCGGTGCACGGCCCCGATGAAGGAGCCGTGCCCACCGCCAATCATGCCCAATCGTAATTTCATGCGGTACGTGTTGTGGGTTGGTCGTTCCAGACAGGGGACTACCCCCTAGCTTCCTCTAGGAAGAGGAAATCGAACGACTATCTAGTTGAGTAGACGCGGTACTTGTCGTTGATGGTATACAGGCTTGTGTGAACTGTATACGATACGCTCAGGGCTCCCCTCCTTTGGAAGTGAGGCCCCATACTAGTCTGATTACCTCAAGTGGTAGCCCAGGCCCGGTCGCCTTTTTTATACGGTACGTTGCCGTCGTATTTGCCGGGCACGGGGGTGTAGCGCAGGGCTTGGGTGGCGCCTGGCTCGGAGGTAAAGAAGCCAAGCAGGGTCAACTCCTTGAACATGCGGAAGTAGTGGTTAGGCTGCTCCAGCGTTTTGGTTTTGCTGTATTGCTTTTGCTCGGCGTCGAGAGCGGTGAGCAACTTAGTCCGCTGGGCGGCATCAAGGGACAGGAAGTCTTTGCCGCCCAGCTTTTTGGCTGCCTCATCGAGCTTGGTCAGGCCGTCCACGAAGATCTTCTGATCCTTGGGCAGGTAACAGTCGCGCACCATCACGGCCATAAAGCTACCCACGTTGGCGGCCTTGGCACCAGGCGTTTTGGTGGCGGGCAGAATCGTTTCGCCTACTTCATTGAGGAAGCTGATTTGCTTGGCGTCGAGCACCTCGGCCAGCTTAGGCGGGGCCTTGTCGGCCGACTTTGTTTTGGTTGTTTCTTTCTTGTTATCGGTGTCGGCGGTGCAGCCACTCAGCAGATAGTCGCCGCCAATGAGGGCACCGCCCATGATGAGGGCCACCCGGGCCATTGCGTCTCTTCTGTTCATGGTCGGTGGAATTAGACGTTCTGTTTTTTTAGCTCGCTCACAGCATGATCCACGGCGCGGGCCGTAAGGGCCATGTAGGTGAGCGAAGGGTTCTGGCAGGCGGCCGAAGTCATGGCGGCGCCGTCGGTGACGTATACGTTGGGCGCATCCCACACCTGGTTATACTTGTTGAGCACCGAGGTTTTGGGGTCGCGACCCATGCGAGCAGTGCCCATTTCGTGAATACCGCCGCCTAGCGCGTAGCCGTTGTTGTAGGTCTTTACATTTTTCAGACCGGCCTTTTCCAGCATCTCCTGCGCGTCTTGCATCATATCGATGCGCATTTTCTGCTCGTTGTCGCGGATGGTTGCGTCCATTACCAGAACAGGCAAGCCCCACTTATCCTTTTCGGTTTTTGAGAGGTAAGTACGGTTGTCGTGGTAAGGTAGGGTTTCGCCGAAGCCAGTGATACCCATGGTCCATTGGCCAGGCTCGGTCAGAGCGTCTTTGAAATCGCCACCGATGCTCATCTCGGCAATGTCTCGGCTCCAGCCTTCGCGGCCAGCACTGCCCTGGTAGCCGAAGCCCCGGATGTAGTCGCGCTTGTCGCCGAACAGGTTGCGGTAGCGCGGAACATAGATGCCGTTGGCACGGCGGCCATACACGTATTTGTCTTCGTAACCAGGCATTTCGCCGTGCGCACCGGCCCGGAAGTGGTGGTCCATCAGGTTGTGGCCCAGTTCGCCGCTGCTGCTGCCCAGGCCGTCGGGCCACACATCGGTAGCCGAGTTCATCAGCACCCACGCCGAGTTAAGGGCCGAGGCATTCAGGAAAATGACTTTGGCGAAGTACTCGTAGGTTTGGTTGGTTTCCGCGTCTAGCACTTCCACGCCCTTAGCACGCTTGGTGTCCTTGTCGTAAATGATTTTGGTGACGATAGAAAACGGCCGTAGCGTGAGGTTGCCGGTTGCTACTGCCGCCGGCAGGGCTGCCGACTGCGTGCTATAATAGGCCCCAAATGGGCACCCCAGCCAGCACTTATTGCGATACTGGCAATTCACGCGGTTGTTGTGGGGCTGGGTGATGTTGGCCGTCCGCCCGATAATCATGCGGCGGTGCTCGTAGTTTTTCTTGATGCGCGCAGCCACGTCCTTTTCCACCACGTTCATTTCCATGGGGGGCATAAAGTCGCCGTCGGGAAGTTGGGGCAGATTTTCGCGCGAGCCGCTGATGCCGACAAACTTCTCTACGCGGCTATACCACGGAGCTAAGTCCTCGTAGCGAATCGGCCAGTCCACGGCAATACCATCCTTGGCGTTGGCCGTGAAGTCGTAGTCGCTGAGTCGGTACGACTGTCGGCCCCACATCAGGGAGCGGCCGCCCACGTGGTAGCCCCGGAACCAGTCGAAGGCTTATCCTCTTTGTAAGGGCTTTCCTTTTCGTTAACCCAGTATTCTAAATTGCTTTCGTTTAGGGTATAGTCGCGGCCGAGTACCGGGTAGTCTTTGATCATCTGCTGCGTTTTGCCGCCCCGATGCGGAAATTCCCACGGGTTCTTATTGGCATTCACGTAGCCTTTGATGTGCTCTATATTGCGGCCGCGCTCCAGCATAATGGTTTTCAGGCCTTTCTCGGTCAGCTCTTTCGCCGCCATGCCGCCCGAAATGCCGGAGCCAATGACAATGGCGTCATACGTGTTCTTTTCCATGAAATTCGGTGGGATGGTTGTCAGTTCTAGTTCTTAGTTTTTGGTTTGCAGTTTTCAACACAAGACCTCTCTTAAGCGGCCAAAAACCAGAAACCAAAAGCGGGTTATACCAACGTCCGCTTAATGTGGGTGATGCTCTTCTGAATACTGTCGAAAGGAGAGCCAGGAGTTTGGTCCTGCTCCACAAAGAAGTACTTCAGGCCAGCTTTGCTAGACTGGGCAAAGATGCGCTTGAAGTCAATGACGCCGCTACCCACCTCCGTGAAATTGTGCTTTGGCGTGTTGTCCATATCCTTCACGTGCCATAGCGGGAAGCGCCCTGGGTGCTTCTGAAACAGCGTGACGGGGTCATGACCAGCTTTCGTTGCCCAGTAAAGATCGAGTTCCATCTTCACCAGAGCTTGGTCGGTAGAACTCAGCAGGAGGTCGTAGGGCAGCTGCCCGTTCTGAGCAGCAAACTCAAAGTCATGGTTGTGGTAGCAGAGTTGAATGCCAGCTTTCTTGCTTCGCTCTCCAGCTTTATTTAGCTGATCAGCTATATACTTATAATGGTCGAGGCCACCGCGCTCCGCTTCCGAGAGGTAAGCGCATACCATGTACTTCACGCCGGCCTGGGCGGCATCGTCTACGGCCTTATCCCAGCCGTGGAGCATAGTTCCCTGAACGGGGCTCCCCTTGTCTTGCTCTTCTCCCAGCCGGTAGTGGCTGCTAGGCATCATCAGGCCAATTTGCCGGAGCAGCCGGGCAAAAGCCGCAGGTCCATTCCGTAAAACTTTTGGCTGCCAGTATAAGTAGCACCTTCTACGGTGGTGTACCCTAGTTTCGCCACTTTGGCTAAAGTACCGGCCGGATCCTTTTGCATGGCGTCACGCACGGTGTACAGCTGCAACCCAATATTTGTCTTCGGCGCCGCAAGTAATGAGGGCGATAGAAATGCGCCGGCCGAGAAAACAGAGGCCGACTTCAGAAACGAACGTCTGGAAGTCATCAGTGGGGTGGAAATTCTCAGGTAGAGTTCACCTGAGGGTGGAAAAGAAGAAGCGGACGCTAGTAGTAGGTGGCTGCACGAACAGCCATAAAGTAGCAGGATGGCAAAACCAGAACAGTAGCCCGGCCCAATTTATCTGTTCTCTTTTCGAGAATGCAAGTTCAACAAGCTCTTGTTTACCTGACAATTAACGAAAATCATCTTTATTATACACTTAGTACACACGTAATATCTCTATTTGCTAAGCTTTCTTGGCTGTTGAGACTGTACTAGTGGCTGAAGTTGATCGGATAAAAAACACGTTAGAAAATCAGGCCGCTTCACTGCATTTCTTTCTAAGAAGTGTCCAATCACTCCTATCCTTGTTTTGCTTGCACTGCTAACTATCCAGCAATACCAGTAGCTCGTTAGTAGGATGACTGAGGAAGCCAGGTAGAAAGCTCAACCATACAGCAAACATCTAGGAGGAATATCTATGTAGGTACATACTGTTGAGGCTGTATGTATGAATATCTACAAGTAGATTTGCGCGGTATTTGCGGTGCAGTACGCACCCTAGTTTGCCCGCTCCCGTCCCTCCTAGTTGCATGACTACACCCCCAGCTACATCCGGTATTCTAACCCGATTGCGCACAGAAACTCGTCCCTACCACGAAGCGCTGGAAGAGAACAGCTTCAACCAAGAGCTAACGGCCGGGCGCCCCTCACGCGAAGCCACGGAACATTTCCTAACCAAGATGTATGGATTTGTGGAGCCTTATGAGCAGCGGCTACGGCAGCATTCTTTTGGCCCCGCCTGGAACATAGACCAGCGCTACCGGGCCCATCTTATCCTACAAGATTTACCAGTTGAGATGCCTACCCCACCCTTGTGCCCCTCCATGCCTCCCCTGAATACATGGCCCCAACTATTAGGAGCTATGTATGTGCTAGAAGGATCTACGCTAGGCGGCCAGGTAATCACGCGGCAGCTAGCCAAAGCAGGCATACCAACGCGCGCTTATTTCAGCGGCTACGGCGACCAAACTGGTCCTCTATGGAAATCTTTTTGCCAATTGTTGGTTCAGGAGGCAACCGAAGAAAATCAAGACGAGATTGTGGAATCAGCTAGCCGCACATTTCAACACTTACACGCCTGGATTAATCACGCATGAGCTATACCGATGACAGCCTGCTCGGCAAGGATATTAACCTAACGAACTGCGACCGGGAGCTATCCATATTCCCGGAGCCGTACAGCCCTATGGTTTTTTACTGTGCCTGAACCCCGCTACCCTTACTGTAGTACAAGCCAGCGAGAATACGCAAGCACTCATCGGCATTCCGGCGTCGGACCTTCTGGGCACTACCCTCGACCGACTATTGAGCCCGGAGCGGGTGGCGGAAATTACTCAGTTGCAGGGTACGCTCACGGAAGCTACCAAACTGGTAGGCGCCCGTCTTGACCAGGTGGAAGGGCAGCCTTTTTACAAGATCATTCTGCACCGTTACGATGGATTACTATGGTTAGAGTTTGAGCCCGTAGCCGAATCTGGTGGCCCCACGCTAGACCTGCCTGCTCTCAACGAAGCCTTGGGACACATGCTGGCGGCTACGCAAGTGCTGGAGTTTTGCCAGTACGCGGTAGAGCAGGTGCGCGGCATTACGGGTTTCGACCGGGTGGCTATCTACCGGTTTGGGGAAGACGAAAGCGGGGAGATTATTGCCGAGGCCAAGCACGAGGACTTAGATCCGTGGTTGGGGTTGCACTACCCTGCCTCCGACATTCCGAAGCAAGCCCGGGCCATGTACCTTAAAAACTGGCTGCGCTTTATTCCCGACGCCCGCTACACGCCCTCTCCCCTCGTGCCTGTGAATAACCCCGGCACCAACCGCCCGCCCGATATGACTTACTCGGTGCTGCGGAGCGTGTCGCCCATTCACTTGCTTTACCTGCACAACCTGGGTTCGGCCGCTACCATGACCATCTCACTGATCCGGAATGGTCAGCTCTGGGGCATGATTACCTGCCACCATCGCACGCCCAAGTTGGTAAGCTACGAGCTACGCGACCTGTGCCAGTTCATCGGAAAAACCTTTTCGGCCCTCATTCAAAGCAAGGAACAGCTCGATCAGCGGGAGTACCAGCTCCGTATTCGTCAGAACCAGAGTGGGCTGTTTGAGCACGTTTCGACTAACCCCAACTTTGTGGAGGCTTATACCGCCACAAGCCCAACCTCCTTGACGTGTTGGACTGCGGCGGAGCAGCAATTTGCTTTGATGGCAATATCATCACACTTGGCCACACGCCTACTGAGCCACAAATCAAGAAGTTACTAGAATGGCTACAGGAGCACGCCCCGGAGGATATTTTCTATACGAATTCCTACGCCCAGCTGAATCCAGAAGGCCTATCCATACGCCCCACGGCCAGTGGCATCATGGCCATTTCCTTGGCGGAGGCACCCGGCAACTACATTATCTGGTTCCGACCCGAGTTGGTGCAGACAGTAACTTGGGCGGGGAAAAATGACAAAGTAGAAACCCAGGCCGACGGTCAGATCTTCCTGTCGCCCCGCCAGTCGTTTGAGGCTTGGAAGCAGCTTGTCGAAAGTACTTCCGCCCCGTGGCGCCCTTTGGAAATAGAAGCCGCCACGGAAATCCGCCTTCACATTTCGGATGTACGCCTCAAGATTTTCAACGAGTTGCAAGCCCGAGCCGCCAGCCTTAGCCGCCTCAATGCCGAGCTAGAGCGCAGCAACGACGAATTGGATTCTTTTGCGTACGTGGCTTCTCACGATCTAAAAGAACCACTGCGGGGCATCCACAACTACTCCTTGTTTTTGCTGGAAGACTACGCCGAGCAGCTTGATTCGGATGGCGTCAGCAAACTCCAAACCTTGGTGCGCCTGAGCCAGCGCATGGAGGGGTTAATCGAGTCGCTGCTTCAGCTCTCCCGCGTGGGCCGCCTCGATCTGGAGCTTGCGCCTACCGATATGAACCAGCTTCTAAGCGAAGTACTGGACCTGCTGCTACCCCGGATTGAGCAAACCCAAACTACCATTTCCGTGGCGGGCACTTTGCCTACTATTTACTGCGACCCAGTACGTATGCAAGAGGTCCTTAACAACTTACTGACCAACGCCATGCGCTACAACGACAACGCCGACAAGCGCGTGGAAATTGGCGTAGCTGCGCCCGGTGAGGTGAAGCTAAAAAACGGTGGCAACCCCGACAGTTTTGACGTATTTTACGTACGAGATAATGGAATCGGTATCGACCCCAAGCACCACGAGACAATCTTCAAGATTTTCAAGCGGCTGCACTCCCAAGAAAAGTATGGGGGCGGCACCGGGGCTGGGCTGGCCATTGTCAAAAAAATGGTCGAGAAGCATGGTGGTGCCCTGTGGGTAGAGTCAACCCGCGGGGCAGGAGCCACCTTTTATTTTTCCGTTCCCAAACATCCCTAAGAACCTACCCCGTGTCTACTTCATCGTTAAAACCCATCCTGGTAGTGGAAGACAGTGCCGAGGATTTCACGGCGCTGGGGCGGGCCTTTCGCAAGCACGCACTACGCAATCCCGTATTACGCTGCGAGGACGGCGACCAGGCCCTCGAATACCTGCTAGGCTACGGCACTGCCAGCGGCTGGCCCCAAACCCTGCCGGCAATTGTGCTACTTGACCTTAACCTACCCGGCACCGATGGCCGTATGGTGTTAGAGGCACTAAAGCGCGACCCACGTCTGCAAACTATTCCCGTGATTATTTTTAGTACTTCTTCAAATGCGCGCGATATTGAGGACTGCTACCAGTTAGGGGCGAATAGCTACCTAACGAAGCCCATTGAGTACGCTGCTCTCGAAGAAAAAATCCGTCTGGCCATGCACTACTGGCTGGAAGCGTCAGAACTACCATCTGAGAAGAAGATTGCCTAGTGAAAAAGATTTTACTCGTTGATGACAACGAGCAAGACCGTATGCTATACCGCCGGTACCTAGGTAAGTCCTGGCATTCTGAGCGCATAGAAATTTTTGAGGCTTCATCTGGGGAAGAAGGCTTAGCCCAGTTTCAAGCCCTACAACCCGATTGTATTCTGCTAGACTACAACTTGCAGGATACCGACGGCTTGGCACTGCTGGAGGAGCTGACGGCTCTTGCTCCGCCGGAGAGCTTGTGCGTGGTAATGATTACGGGCGGCGGCAACGAGCAATTGGCCGTAAAGGCACTCAACAGCGGAGCCCTCGACTACCTCGTAAAGCAGCAATTCGACCCGGAGTTGCTGTACAAAACTGTGGTACACGCCATCGAGAAAAATGAGTGGCGCCAGTACGTAGCCCGCTACCACGAGGAACTGAAAAATGTAAACCGGCAGCTACGAGATTCCGTGGAAGAACTCACGGAGGCCCGCCAGCAGATTCGGCACCAGAATGAGCTGTTGTTGAAGGCCAACCAGGAAATTGGTGCCCGCAATGAGCTGTTGGCTGGCACTAACCAACAGCTGGCGCGTACCAATGCCGATTTGGATAATTTCGTGTACGCGGCTTCCCACGACCTACGCCAGCCGGTGCACAACTTACGGGGGCTGTTCGACGAGCTGCACCGCTCAGCCACAGTGCTCGACCCCGAGGAAGAACAGATCTGGCGCTTGCTTGATGATTCTTTACGGGCTCTTACTACTACCATCACGGACCTAGCGGCGGTGGTGCAGGAAGCTCGTAACCCCGGCGAGCAAGCCACCGAACCAGTCCTTTTGGATGATTTGACGACTCACGTGCTTCAAACGCTACACCCCCAGGTAGTAGCTGCCGAAGCCACTGTGGAAACCGACTACGCGGCCCTGCCAGAGGTAGAATACGTGCCCAGTAACCTGCGCACCATTTTGCTCAACCTGCTAGCCAACGCCCTCAAGTACCGCCACCCAGACCGCCCCGTGCAGGTGCAGGTGCGTACCCGCCTGCTCAACGACCAGGCCGTACTTGAAGTGCAAGACAACGGTTTGGGCATGAACATGGAACGCCACGGACAGGAGCTATTTCAGTTGTTCCGCCGGTTTCACCCCGAAGCTGGTGACGGTACTGGGGTAGGCTTGTTCCTGGTCAACCGCTTGGTGCGCGGGCAAGGCGGCCATATTGAGGTAGACAGCCGGGAAGGCGAAGGCACTACGTTTCGCATATTCTTAGGGGCCAAGGCCTACCACATCCAGCCTTCCCAGCCTACTCCTGCTACGGTTTAAGGCGCGCCGCTTCTGTAGAACGGCGCACTACCAGTTCAGATTCTAGTTCCAAGCTTTGTGCAGGCAGCACGGGCTTGTTTTTGGTAATGGCTTTGAACAGAATTTTTGCGGCCTCCCGACCCATTTCGTAGGCCGGTTGCGTGATGGTAGTAAGACCTGGTTCCAAGAGAGCAGCCGCTGCCATGTTCGAAAACCCTACCACCTTGACATCCTCGGGAATGCGGCGTCCTACCTCGTGGCAAGCTTCATAGGCACTCAGGGCCAAACTTTCCACGGAGGCAAAAATTCCGTCAACCTCTGGGTGCTCCTCCAGCAGCTGGCGGATAAGAGCCACGTTTTCCGCTTTGTCGCGCTGGCCCTGTACTACTAGGTGGGGGCTGTATTCAAGACCAGCTTCCTGCATTGCGTGCTGATAGCCTTGCATGCGCTTCTGCCCGATTGATAAATTATTGGACACTAGCAAGTAAGCAATATGACGGCAGCCGGCCTGTAGAAGATGCTGAGTGGCTTTGTACCCACCCCTATGGTCATCGGTGGTGACGGTGGCGGCGGCCGAACCCGCCCGCACCCGATCGAAAAACACGGTAGGAATTCCCCGCTCAGCTAGCAAGTCAAGGTGGGTGAACTGATTGGTTTCGCTTGCCACTGATAGAAGAATACCGTCGGCCCTACCGCCAGCCAAGTGCTGCACAATGTCCACCTCACGGCTATGGTCATCGTGCGTAAGGTACACGAGGACATGGTAGTTATTGAGGCGGGCAATTTCCTCAATCCCATCAATAGCCAGGGAGAAGAAGTTATTTGCAACCTCGGGCAGAATCACCCCAATGGTTTTGCTTTTCTGCCGCCGCAGGCTGCTGGCGAAGGGATGCGGCTCGTAATTAAGCTCCCGAGCCAGCGCCAGCACGCGCCCCTTCGTTTCAGCCGACACCTCATGACTATCATTGAGCGCCCGTGATACGGTAGCCGACGACAGGTTCAGGGCTTGGGCTAGCTGCTTTAAACTGATCGGTTTCATGCTCCTAAACGACGGATTGCTTAGCGCTGGACAAGAGGGCCGCAGCACGTGCTCGGCAGCACAAAGGTGAGGCTTACTGCCTAAAGCGGCAAAATCCGTGCTTAGCCCGCCGCCCGCGCCGCAGATTTCCACTTGAGCGCGAGTTACTTCAGTCGTTTTAGAGCAGCTCTTTGAGGGTGATGCAGCAAGGTTTTCCGGAATCGTTTACAGAAATAAACCTGGGCCGGCACCACAGCATCCCGCAGTAGTGGCAGTACTTTCCGGCCTTCTTTGTGCCGTGGTGGTGTGGCCACCGCTTCGGCTTTCCTACCCTCACCTATGGAAGCTGCAAGTAGTTGCGCCCATAGCTTTCGTTACCTGCCCTTTTTATGCCTGCCCTTGATCAATTTTCTCTCCACGGCAAAGTCATTGTTATTACTGGGGCCACTGGCGTGCTGGGCGAGGCCCTGTCCTTGGCCGTAGCAGAGGCGGGGGCCAAAGTAGCTATTCTGGGGCGCGATGCTACCCGGGCGGCGGAGCGGGTAGCCACTATTCAGGCGGCGGGCGGAGAAGCCATAGCCGTACTAGCCGACGTGCTTGACCAAGTACAAATGCAGGCCGCCTGCGAGAAAATTCTTGCTGCTTGGGGTACCGTTGACGGCCTCGTAAACGGTGCCGGTGGCAATATGCCCGGCGCTACTGTAGGTCCAGATCAGGATCTATTTGACGTAAACCTGGAGGAAACGCGCCGGGCCGTAGACCTCAACTTGTTTGGCACCGTGGTTCCCACCACAGTTTTTGGGCGCGTTATGGCAGCCCAAGGCAAAGGCTCCATTGTAAACATCTCCAGCCTAACGGCCCAACGCCCCCTCACGCGGGTACTGGGCTACACCATGGCCAAGAAGGCCGTGGAAGCCTATACGCAATGGATGGCAGTGGAGCTAGGGCTGCGCTACGGCGGCGGCCTACGGGTGAATGCCATTGCTCCGGGAGTGTTCCTTACGGAGCAAAACCGCGCCCTCCTCGTGCACCCCGACGGTAGCCATACCGAACGGGCTCGTAAGTTTATTGCGCATACCCCCTATCAGCGCTTTGGGGAGCCCGAGGAGCTGACGGGCACGCTCATCTACCTCCTCAGCGACGCTTCCCGCTTTGTAAGCGGCGAAACTGTGCTGGTTGATGGTGGCTTCAATGCATACAGCGGAGTATAGCTTAGCCGACGGCGCAATGAAAGCTGTTGCGCTACTGCCCTCCTCTCTTTAGTTATCTGATTTCCCATTCCCATCCAACATGCCCCTACTTCAAAGCTGGCGCTGGTACGGCCCCAACGACCCCGTTAGTCTCTCCGATATTCGCCAGGCTGGTGCTACCGATGTAGTGACGGCTCTGCACCATATCCCAAACGGGCAGGTGTGGTCAGTAGAAGAAATTCAAAAGCGCCAAGCGGAAGTGGCAGCCGCGGGCCTGACCTGGAGCGTGGTAGAGAGCGTACCCGTGCACGAACAGATCAAGACCCGCACCGGCGACTTTGCGCACTACATCGCTAACTACCAGCAAAGTCTGCGCAACTTAGCCGCCTGCGGCATCCACATCGTCACCTACAACTTTATGCCGGTGCTGGACTGGACGCGGACCGATTTGGCGTACGAGGTAGAAGACGGCTCCAAAGCGTTGCGGTTCGAGAAAGCTGCCTTCGTAGCTTTTGATGCCCTGCTGCTCAAGCGCCAGGGCGCTACGCAGGAGTACAGCCCTCAGGAGCTGGCGGAGGCGGAGGCCCGCTTGGTGAGCATGAGCGACGCCGAGCAAATGCAGCTGCAACGCAACATTATTGCTGGCCTGCCCGGCAGTGAGGAAAGCTTCACGTTGCAGCAGTTTCAGCAGGCCCTGGACGCCTATGAAGGCATTGACGCTGCCACGTTGCGCCAGCACCTGATTCTTTTTTTGCAAGCCATTGTGCCCGTAGCGGAGGAAGTTGATGTGAACCTAGCCATTCACCCCGACGACCCACCCTACCCCATCTTGGGTTTGCCGCGGGTAGTAAGCACGGCCGACGACGTGGCGGCCCTAGCCGCGGCGGTGCCCTCGCTACGCAACGGCTTGTGCTTTTGCACTGGCTCTTTTGGCGTGCGCGCCGACAACGACCTGCCTGGTATGGTCCGACAGTTTGCTGAGCGTATTCACTTTATCCACCTGCGAAGCACCCAGCGTGATGAGGCCGGCAACTTCTACGAAGCTAACCACCTAGAGGGCGACGTGGACATGTACGCCGTGATGCGCGAACTGGTGCACGTGATGCAGCAACGCCACGTGCGCCTCCCCATGCGCCCCGACCACGGCCACCAAATGCTCGACGATCTGCACAAGCGCACCAACCCTGGCTACTCTGCTATTGGCCGCCTGCGGGGCTTGGCTGAGCTACGCGGCTTAGAGCTTGGTATAACGCGCAGTCTACCAGCCTCGGAATAGCGCTTCGTAAGCCATAAAGCCCCGGCAGCTACCCTTTTCCTGGGTAGGAGCCGGGGCTTTGTGGTCTACTGTACTGAGAACCGAAAGGCAGCGGGCGTCAGGCCGGTTTTGCTTTTAAACAACCGAGTGAAGTACTGCGGGTACTCGAAGCCGAGTTGATAGGCTGTCTCGTTGATGGTCAGCGACGTACCGAGTAGCAGCTGCTTGGCTTTGTTGATTAGCGCATTATGAATGTGCTGCTGAGTATTCTGACCCGTAATGCTGCGCAGCATGTCGCTCAGGTAAGCGGGCGACACGTGCAGCGTATTGGCGAAGTGCTGCACGGTGGGCAACGGATGTTCCGCGTCTTGGGCGAAGTACGCAATAAGCAACGCTTCAAAGCGGGTTAGCAAATCGTGCTCGGCCGTACGGCGGGTAAGGAACTGCCGGTGATAGAAGCGGTTGGCGTAGCTCAGCAGCACATCCAGTTGGGACACCAATACATCTTGGCTGAAGGCATCAATGGGCTGCTCATACTCAGCCCGAATGCCGTGCAACATACTTGCCAGCAGGCTTTCTTCCTTGGCCGACAAGTGCAAGGCTTCGTTGGCCTGGTAGGAAAAGAAGCCGTAGGTGGCTATTTTCTTGGCTAGCGGGTACTTCAGCAGCAGGTCGGGGTGAAACACAATCATCCAGCCGTTTATTTCGGAGGCATCCAGTGTGTCGTCCACGGCAAAAACTTGGTCGGGCCCCAAGAAGAACAGCACCCCTTCGCTAAAATCATACGACTGGCGCCCATAGTACAGCTTCCCTTTCAGCCCTCGTTTCAGGGCAATGGTATAGAGATGCTGTACGACGGGAGTTGTCACGCGTGGTAGGCAGCGGGCCTCTTCCAGGTCAATAACCGTGAGCAACGGATGCGCCGGCGCCGGCAGCCCATAGAAGCGGGTGTAGTCCGTTACGGTAGATAGCACGCGAAAATCCTGGGCAGCTTGTTTCATATGAGGCTAGTTCGGCAGCGTATGCTAGTGATTAAGTTGTTTTCAATTTAACTAACTAGGGCGTTTCGTGCCGCCCGGGTTGCTACCCAGCTTCGGCCGGAAGCTCCCCCAACGAGGACGTAGCAGCAACCCGAGTGGCACCTAGCACAGCAGCACCTTAGAACATTGCTGGGTAAGCAGCTCCTGCTGAGCTGCCAACCGGCATAATGGCTTCTAGTTCAGCTAGCTCCTGAGGGCTAAGCGTGATACTTGCGGCTGCCACGTTGGCTTCCAAATACTTACGGCGCTTGGTACCAGGAATGGCAACTACGTTTTGAGCCAGTACCCAGGCAATGGCGAGCTGGGCGGCTGTCACGTCCTTCGCCTGAGCGAGGGTCTGTAACTTTTCTACTAGCTCTAAATTCTTGTAGAAGTTTTCGCCCTGGTAGCGAGGAAAGAAGCGCCGCGAGTCGTTGGCCTCGAAGTCGTCGGGCGATTTGATGTCGCCCGACAAGAAGCCCCGCCCCAGCGGCGAATAAGCTACGAAGCCAATGCCTAGTTCGCGCGCTGCTTGCAAGGAACCTGTTTCCTCCACGCCCCGGTCGAAGAGGGAGTACTCCGTTTGCAAGGCCGTGATGGGGTGCACCTGATGGGCGCGGCGTAGCTCCTCCGGCGTCGTCTCCGACACGCCAGGTAGCGCACTTTTCCTTCCTCCACGAAGCGGCTCATCTCGCCAATGGAATCTTCGATGGGCACGCGTGGGTCCACGCGGTGCAGGTAGTACAGGTCAACGTAGTCAGTGCCCAGATTCTTGAGCGACCGTTCGATGCACTTGCGGGCGTACTGGGGGTGGCCGTTTAGCTTACCGGTATACTGCTCGTTATCATCAACTTCAAAACCAAACTTGGTCGCCAGGATGATGTCCTGCCGGCGGCCAGCCAGAACCTTGCCCACTAGCCGCTCGTTCAGCATGGGTCCGTACAAATCAGCCGTATCTAGCAGGTTAACGCCCAGTTCCAGAGCGCGGTGCAGTGTAGCTAAGCTTTCAGCCTCATCCGCTTCGCCATACACGCTCATGCCCGCTACGCCACTGGTCATGCCCATGCA
>NZ_JZIR02000009.1:0-40562 GCF_000961955.2 Hymenobacter sp. AT01-02 | reverse complement strand
AGTGGGTTAGCGCTAGCGCTAACCCACTTTTAAAAACATAAACGGTTGGCTTAGTTAAAGATATACCGAACGCCAACCTGCGCTTGCCAGCGCGAGCTGATGGTCGTCACGTTGTCACGGAACGTCCTTGCCTGCGGAACGCCGGGGGTAACTGTAGTAGTACCGTTAACCGTGGTAGCTGATGGGTTCGTCTGATAAGGGAACTGGAATACTGGTTGGTTATTTGTGCTGTAACCAACGAAGCTTACTGGGTTGTTGCGGTTGGTAGCCCGTAGCGTACCCCAATCACTGTTCAGTAGGTTGCCCACGTTGAAGATGTCAAAGCTCAGCTGCAGAGTATGACGGTTTTTATCATTGATAAATATGTCCTGGAGCAGTTTAGCATCAACTTGGTGCAGCCACGGAAATTCAGCGCCGTTGCGTTCAGCATATTCACCGCGGTGGTCGCTCAAATACTTGTCTTGGTTGATATAAGCATTGAGGTCGTTCCACTGCTGAGCAGCCGAATACACACCACCACCCTGCGCTGCCGTCAGCGTGACGTCACGTAAGAGAATGTCGTTCTGGTCACGGGGGATGTACATCAGGTCGTTAGACGTCTGACCATCGCCGTTCATATCGCCGTTGTACACATAGCTGAAGCGCCCGGCAGGGGCTCCAGTGTAGAATAGCGAGAGCGTGGTGCCTAGGTGGCCGAGGTACTCACGGCGGTAAGAAGCCACTGCTACGATGCGGTGACGCTGGAAGAACTGGGAGTAACCCAGCACGTTCGCGTTAGGGTCACCAGACACTTGACGGTCACGCCACTGTGACTGGGCAATTGAGCCGCCATCGTTTACTGAGCGAGCGTCCGTGTAAGTGTACGCCACGCTAGAGTAGAAGCCATTGCTGAAAGACTTCTGCAACTGGCCCGTAACGGCGTAAGAGTAGCCCTTGTTGGTATTGCGCAGGACAATAGCATCCGAAATGTTCGGGCGAGCTACTGTGTTACCCCCCTGGTTGGCCGGAACAGAGCCGTAAATACGGTTATTGGCAATCAACGAAGCCGGCGTTCCGCTAGGTACGCTGGCGGCGTAGTATCCCTGATACAGGGTGCCGGGCGTATAGAAGATTGGGCGGTTGTCAGGGCCATTAGCGGTTCTAAAAGGAGCCGACTCAGAGCCTGGTAGGTTGATATTCTGTAGGTATACGGCGTTCAGGTCGCGGGTATAAAAAGCTTCCAGGGTACCAACAATGCCACCGGGCAATTGCTGGTCGATGGCCAGGTTCGTACGCCACACTTGTGGGAATTTAAAATCCCGGTCTGTTACCGCGAGGTTGTAAGCTACGTTAGCCGCTGCTGGGCCCGCCACTGGACCTCCTGAGCCAGGAACGTAGTACGTCGTGTTCGGATTAAACCGGTTGTAGGCTGCGTTAGCACCAGTAAAGTTGGTAATAGACTGAGAGCCAAACAGTACACCGTTGTTGCTGGCCTGGTTAGAAATCCACACGAACGGAACACGGCCGGTGAAAATGCCGGTACCACCACGCACCTGCGTAGTTTTATCGTTTTTCACATCCCAGTTGAAGCCGATGCGGGGCGAGAACAGAACCTGGCGCTTTGGCAAACGACCGGTATTGATAGTCTCGCCGTCGCGGAAGGTCAGCCCTGGGTACGTAGTGCCAGTTGCTGGGTCTGTACCACCCGATACAGCGTAGTTCTGCGCTACATCTGACGTGATGATGGGTAAGTCGGCGCGCAGACCTGCGGTGATGCGCAGATTAGTAACAGGCGTATATTCATCCTGTACATACACACCTAGCTGAGCAGCTTGAATGCGTGCGTAGGGAAACTCGTTATTCGCATTGGCTCCGTATTGAATACCGAACTGCGAAGGGTTTGATCGGGCCGCATTAGCAGCTAATGGCGTCAGCGTTTGACCAGCACGGTCGTAGCTGTACCCAACGTTGCTGTAGAAGTCCTCGAGAGAGTTGAAACGGTAAAAGCTGTTGTAGTTGGGGGCAAAACCGTTTTTGAAGCGGTAGTACTCATTATAAGTGCCCACCGTTACGTTATGCTTACCCAGGAAGGCGGTGAAGTTGTCGCCGATCTGATAAACATCTGTATTCAGGAGGTTGCCAGCCGTGAAGGGCTCGTAACCAAACGACGTAAGAGTTGCGTTAGGAGCCTGGGTTCCAGTTTGGCCTTGCAAGCCCACACCATTGCCAATCTCTACGAAGGGAAACAGCGAGGAGAAAGGGGTGCGGTAGTCACGGAAAGCGGTGTAGCCGGCCGTTAAGTTGTTGGAATACCGAGTCCCGAACGTGCTGTTCAATTCAGCAATGATGGAGTTCAGGTTGTTATTGATAGTATAGTAAGCGGACTGATACGGCAGGCCAAATTGGTTACCCGAACGACCAAGAGTTGTGTTAATAGCTCCGCTACCGCTTGGGGGAATATCAGCGTACGACTTTAGGTAGTTATACTTGATATTGAAGCGGTGATTGGCACTAATGTTCCAGTCAATCTTCGCCGTGAGCTTGTCGCTATTCTGGCGCTGACTGTAGCCCTGGTAGGGTCCGGTGCTGTAATTATACTGGCTCTGTAGGAAATCACTCAGGGTATTGAGAATGGGCTCGCTTGCTTGCGAAACACTCGTGCTATTAGCTGGCCGGTCACCACGGCTAGCTACGAAGTTACCAGCAGGCGGGTCAGTCCGACGCTCCCGCTCCCCGTTTAGAAAGAAGAAGACCTTGTCCTTAATGATTGGGCCACCTACGCGGAAGCCGTAGTTTTGCAGGCGGAAGTCCGTAATTGGAACTTCCTGGTCGCCCACTTTCCGACCAAGGAATAACTTTCGCTGGTTACGGTTAAAGAAGTAAAGTGAGCCAGTTACTTTATTGGAACCCGAACGAGTTACGGCGTTGATGCCGGCCCCCGTGAATGAGCCTTGGCGCACATCATATGGCGCCAAGTTTACCTGGATTTGCTCAATAGCGTCAACCGAAATAGGCTGGGCATTGGTCTGTCCACCAACCGTACCCGACAAGCCGAAAGCGTTGTTGAATACTGCACCGTCAATGGTAACGTTGTTGAACGAGCCGCTACGGCCACCAAAGCTATTGGTAGGGCCGGCTTGGGGTGTAAGACGCGTGAAGTCCGTAAATGAGCGGTTTAGAGTTGGAAGACGCTCAATTTGCTCACGCTGAATGGTCGTTGCTGCCCCCGTCCGACCTGCGTTAATAACTGGGTCTTGACGGCCCGTTACTACTACTTCATTCAGCTGCTGGGTGGCCTCACTCAAATTAATATCTAAGCGCTGATTTTGGCCTAGCGTCAGGAAGATATTATCCCGTAGGCATCCGTATATCCAATGAAGGTTACACGAATGGTGTACGGACCACCTACGCGCATGTTCTGGATGTTGAAGCGACCTTCCGAGTTGGTCGGCGCTACGTATTGCGTGTTCGTAGGTGTGTGCACAGCAATAACCGTAGCACCCGGTAGCCCGGCCCCGTCCTTGTCGGTAATGATACCGTTCATGGCCGATGTAGTGGTACCCTGACCCCAACTAAGGTGCGCCGACAATAGCGCCAAGGGCAGGAGTGCTACATGTGAGTAATTGTGGTGTCTCATGAAAAAGGGGGATTGGTGAAAAACCGGGGGCAAAAGTACTTGGTGAGGTTGCTGTTGGTGTGTTATTAAAATGTTATTAAAACTAAGTTAGAAGTGGATTCGATAAATACCGTCATCAGAATGATCCACCAAAGAGAATTATAGTGAAAAAAATATGGTGTTTAGCTATTGATTGTTAGCAAGATAGATTGGAAAAGGCATAAAAAAAGGCCGGAGAAATTTCTCCGGCCTTTCAGCAATCCAATTAAAGTTGCCCTAGTTGTGCTGCACCACTGAGATGCCTAGAGGTGTAGCGTTGTTACCGGCAATGCCGCGCACATAAAGTGTGTAGCTCTTGCCTTTTGCAAATGTAATAACCTGCTGTGTGCCAACTAGGGGCGTGGTGACAGCACTACGCACATCCAGTGTGTAGGTAGCAGCCGGAACCTCCGTGAAATTCGCAAACGTGACTAGCGAAGCACCGGTACCCGTAGTCAGACCACGGTAGGCCCGAGTAGGAGCTGCCGAGAACAGCGAAGCCTGCGTTATAGAGTTAAAGATGCCGTAGGTGCCAGAAGACGATAGATTGACGAATCGGATCCGGGCATTGTCTGCATTAGCTGGTGCTGCAAGCGAAGTCGTCAGCGTCAGCGTCCGAATGCCACCTACATCAGTTCCTGCTGCCGCACGCGTGGGAGCATCGGTGATGAAAGTAAGGTAGTTTGTGCCACCTGAAAAAGAAGTGCGGCTTGCGGGCACAATCGTCGTACCGCTAGCAGTTTTGATGTTAGTTGGCTCGCTAAACTCGAATAGACGCAGGCCAGCGTTTACGGCGGTAGCGTTGGTAGCCGAGAGATACGGTAATGCAGTACCGAAGGCAGCGTTGTCAACCGTTACAGTAGTACCCGTAGCACCGGGAGAAGCATTTACTACTGTTACCTGCGCCTGACCTACTGTAGAAGTGGTAACTGGGCTCGGCGTAGCGTAATCTGGGTCATCACAACCAACCAAGGCGCTAGCTACCGAAGTAGCCAGCGTTAGTTTGGTGAAAAACGAAGCAAAAGAGAATTTCATGAATGAAGGCGTTTAGCTAAACCTACTGACTGATTAGAACAGGTAACGAACACCAAATTGTGCCTGCCAACGAGAGCTCAACTGGCTAATTTGGTAGGCTACCGTAGGTGTGGTGCTAGCGTAGCTGAAGGTAGGACGGCCAGTAGTGCCATTCTCCAAGCCCTGGTAACGCAGCAGACCATAGTTGCCGTTCGATACGGAGTAGTCGCGGCCCCAATCCTTGTTCAATAGGTTGCCGAAGTTGGTTACGTCAACTGACAACTGAATGGTGTGGGTTTTGTCACCCACCTTGGTGTAGAAGTCCTGTAGCAAACGTACGTCGATGCGGTGCTGCCAAGGGGTACGGGCACCGTTACGGGCGGCGTACTCACCACGGTGCTTGCTCAGGTACTCATCGTTCTCGATGAACGTATTCAGCTGGTTCCAGATCTGGTCAACCGTACGGGTATCCGAAACGCCATCCGTTACCAACACAATCTCGTTTTGGCTGCGGGGGATGTAAATCAGGTCGTTTGAGTTGCTGGTGAAGCTACCGCCGTCATTGTTGATGTCAGCTCCGTAGTAGCTGTACGAGAAGGGCGAGCCCGACTGGCCGTTATAGAAGGCAGAGATAGTCGTGGCAAAGTGGTTCGCGTACTCCTTGCGGTACGAGAACGAACCTAGTACGCGGTGACGTAGGTCAAAGCTCGAGTAGGAGAGAGGCAGGTTGTTAGGACCAGAAACGTGGGGGTTGAATTCCCAGATCGAAACAGCCGTAGAGCTAGTGCCCGAGTACACGTCACGCGACTGGCCGTAGGTATAGGCCGAAGTAGCGAAGAAGTTCTGGTTCAACTGCTTCTTCAGTTCACCCGTGATGCTATACTGGTAGCCTTTGCTGGTGTTAGTCAGCATAATCACGTTGTTGAAGTCGCGGCTGTTGCGGTAGCGGGCAGTGCCGCTTGGGTACACCGGACGACCATCACCTTGCAATACACCGGTGGGGTTTACCAAGTTGATATCTACTGGCAGCACGTCGTTGAGCGTCTTAGAGTAGATACCTTCAACCGTGGCTACAATGCCGAGGGGCAGACGGTAGTCTACAGCAAAGTTCGTACGGATGAGCTGTGGGTTACGGAAGTCTTTGGCTGTAACAGCAATGCTGCCTTTTGCAGCCGTTGCGGGCGTGCTGCTAACCTGGTCGCGAACCGTAGCGTAGTTGCTACCTAAGCCTAGACCGGCTGCAGGACGGACAGTGCTGTTGTTCGTATCGTAGGTAGCGAAATCGACACCCGTGTTGCCGTACTGGTTGGAAATCCACACGTAGGCGGGGCGGCCCGTGAAGATACCTACACCACCACGTACCTGGAAGGTTTGATTCTTACGCACATCCCAGTTGAAACCGATACGAGGCGAGAATTGCAGACGTGACTTAGGCAGTCGGTCGGTCTTCACATCGTAAGCGTCGCCAGTAGCTGTAGCCATGGCGAACGTAGAGTCTACGCGGGGATTGTACGAAGGCTTGTCGAAGTACACGGGCAGGTCTACGCGCAGGCCGGTAGTGAAGCGGAAGTTGTCCGTCACGTTGTATTCATCCTGAGCGTACAGGCCGAACTGAGCCGCACCAAATTTTGCCGTAGGCTTACCACCAGGTAGAGCAAAGTTTTGACGGTAGCGGAAGCCGGTGCCAGTAACTGTATTAGCCTCGAAAGCATCAATGCTTGGGAAGTTATAACGGCCCTGGGTGCTCTGTACAAACAAGTTATCGAAACGGAAGATTTCGTTATTCGTACCGAAGGTCAGGACGTGCTTACCCGCGAAGATGTTGAAGTTGTCGTTGATTTCCAGGATATCCTGGTCAAGGCGGTTCGCTACTGAGCTGAATTCCGAGCCAGCAAATATTGTCCCGTTGTTGGAAGTAATCTCAATTGAGGGGAATAGCTCTCCTACTGGCGTACGGCTGTCGCGGATGGTGGAGTAACCTACCAACAGGTTGTTGGCATAGCGGTTACCAAAGCGGCTTTTCAGTTCGAGAACTGTCGCGTTGGTTTTGCTTAGGAACTGGTACGCGTTGTTGCCGAAACGGAAGTTGGTCAGGCTGCGGCTGATGTTATCGTCCGAAGCGTCTACGAAGTTGTGGCGCAGCGTAAGCTGGTGGTTCTGGTTGATGTTCCAGTCCAAACGAGCAAACGCCTTGTTAGAACGGGTTTCGGCGTTGATTTCACCAAATGCACCAGCATCGTAGCCATACTCAGCTAGCTTGTTGGAAATACGCTGCAGGTCTTCCGTGCTAACAAAACGCACCAGGTTCGATGCGCCCGTGTTGCCACTGATTTCAGCGCTGCTACCCGTTTGGAACAGCAAAGGAGCCGTACGGCGGGTAATTTCGCCGTTTACAAAGAAGAACAGCTTGTCCTTAATGATCGGACCACCCAGGCGGAAACCAGCCTGGTAGTCGTTGAACTTGTCGAGCTTGGTACGCTCGCCCGCCGCGTTTGGCGTGGGGCTCTTACCAGCCGTGTTCTGGTTACGACCGAAGGCAAAAACGGACCCCGAGAAGTCGTTGGTACCCGAGCGGGTAATAGCGTTTACGCCACCACCGCTGAAGCGGCCCTGCCGTACGTCGTAGGGAGAAATTACAACCTGGAATTCCTGGATAGCGTCCAGCGAAATTGGGTTGGCTCCTGCCTGTCCACCAGGAGTACCGGTGCTACCTAGGCCGAACAAGTCGTTGTTCGAGGCACCGTCAATTTGAATGTTGTTGAAGCGGCTGTTACGGCCTCCCAGTGAGTTGCCATTGGCTTGGGGAGTCAGACGCGTAAAGTCGTTGAACGAGCGGTTGATGGTAGGCAAACGCTCAATTTGCTCGCGCTGCACGTTGGTAGCAGCACCGTTGCGCTCCGAGTTTAGCGTTGGGTCTTGGCGGCCACGTACTACTACCTCCGTCAGCTGTTGCGTAGCGTTGCTAAGGTTGATGTCGAGCTTTTGGTTCTGACCCAGAGTAAGGAAGATGTTCTCCCGTACCGCATCCTGATACCCAATGAACGTTACGCGGACCGTGTACGGACCACCTACGCGCATGTTCTGGATGTTGAAGCGACCTTCCGAGTTGGTCGGCGCTACGTATTGCGTGTTCGTGGGCGTGTGCACTACAATAACCGTAGCACCCGGTAGCCCGGCCCCGTCCTTGTCGGTGATAACACCGTTCATGGCCGAGGTAGTAGTACCCTGTGCCCAGCTTACATGCGCCGACAAAATTGCCAAAGGCAGCAAGGCCACATGGGCGTAAAGGTTTTGTCTCATAGAATGAGTAAGGTTGATGAAAAAAGGTGCTCTTGAAAGTTTAAAAAGCGGCGCAAAACTGCCGTGTTGACAACCGCATCACATTACTTCAGTGTTACTAGAGAAACTTTGCCTTTGAGGTCTTTTCGGCGCAAAGGTAAGAGGGAATTTCACAATCTTGGTCTTACTGCCTTAATGAATCTGCTTAGATAATAATCAGACTCCAACGCATTTTCTACTACACCTAAAGAACTGGAAGAGTGGATAAACTGTACACTCTCGTTGGACGCTTCCGTTATTAAACCCACATGCGTTATGGTATTGCTACCAGGTGAAGCACCGAAAAATACTAAATCGCCCGGCCGTAAATTCTGCGGTTTTACTGGGTCGCCCCATGCCGCCTGCTCGTTGCTAGAACGGGGAATAGTAACGTTGATAGCTGCAAATGACATGAAGAGTAGCCCAGAACAGTCCATGCCTAGCCGGTTAGTGCCACCAAACCTGTAGGGCGTTCCTTCGTATGACCGTGCCGTTTCAATCACGGAAACCACATTGCGCGGAACATTGGCTGGAAAGGGGTGGCGTACTGCCGGGCGTTTGACCGTTACCTTGCTTTTGCCAGTAGGAGTAGCCACTTTGGTTTTGGATTTGCTCACGGGTGCGCCGCCCCGGCGCCGCTCAGCTGCCTTGATACGAGCCATATCCCGGGCCGAGTGGTACCGGCCATTCCGATAGTTTACTTTCTTGGTGCCACTGCATGAAGCTAGCCAGCCTACACACAGTAGTAACAGCATCGACAACCAGCAGCGCCACTGCCCTGAATGCCGTACCTTCGTAACGTCGTGTTCCCGCATCGGGGCAAAGATACGTGAAGTGCTCATTTCGCTCCTCTATATATGGAATATCAAGTTTTGACCCCCACTCTCGTCACCGCTTTTGAGGCCATTGTGGGGCCGGCTCATGTGCTAACCGCGCAAACCGTTGAAGCCGATGTGTACACTGACTATGGTCGCGACCATACCGAGGACTTCCACTTCGCTCCCGACGTGGTTGTGCGCCCCGCTAACGCCGAGGAGGTAAGTCAGATTGTTCGCCTCTGCTACGAACATCATATTCCCGTTACGCCTCGCGGTGCGGGTACCGGCTTATCGGGGGGAGCGCTACCCATCCATCATGGGGTAGTGCTCAGCACTGAGCGCCTCAACAAAATCATTGAAATAGATGAGCGCAATCTGCAGGCAACTGTGGAGCCGGGCGTAGTAACGGAAGTATTTCAAAATGCTGTTAAGGAAGTCGGGCTATTCTACCCTCCAGACCCAGCCAGCAAAGGAAGCTGCTTTTTAGGGGGCAACTTGAGTGAGAGCAGCGGTGGCCCCAAAGCGGTGAAATACGGCGTAACGAAAGACTACGTGCTTAATATGCAGGTAGTGCTGCCTACCGGCGATATTATCTGGACCGGGGCGAACACGCTCAAAAATGCCACGGGTTATAACCTTACCCAGCTCATGGTCGGCTCGGAGGGTACATTGGGTATCATAACTCGCATTGTCTTTAAGCTCCTGCCTTACCCGCAGCAAAACTTACTGCTGCTAGCTCCTTTCCGCAACGAGACGGAGGCTGCCGCTGCCGTATCTGCTATTTTCCGGGCTGGTATTGTGCCTCCGGGCTGGAATTTATGGAGCGGGAAGCCATTGAGTGGTCGTCGCGCTACCTTAACATTCCGCTAAGCTTACCCGAAGATATCCGGGCCCACTTGCTAATCGAGCTCGACGGCCAAGACCTCGACCAGCTTTATAAGGAGGCCGAAGCTGTGTATGGAGTGTTGGAGAACTACGACGTAGATGAGATTCTGCTAGCCGATACAGCTGGGCAAAAAGACGACTTGTGGCGTATCCGTCGCAACATTGGTAATGCAGTGCGCTACAATTCGGTGTATAAAGAAGAGGATACGGTAGTGCCTCGCGCCGAATTGGCTACTCTGTTGCAGGGAGTAAAGGAGATAGGACAACGCTACGGATTCAACTCCGTGTGTTACGGGCACGCTGGCGACGGAAACCTGCACGTCAACATCATCCGGGGTGATTTGGATGACGAAATGTGGAACCATGGTCTGCAAGAACCCATCAAGGAGCTGTTCCGCCTTTGCGTACGCCTCGGTGGTACTATTTCCGGTGAGCATGGAATTGGCTTGGTGCAGAAGCCGTACATCGGCATTGCACTGGGAGAGCCGCAACTCAACTTGATGCGTGGAATCAAACAGGTATTTGACCCCCGCGGTATCATGAATCCTGGTAAGATCTTCTAGTCAGAATACCGACTAGGTAAATGGTGTAAAACCGCTACCTGCTTACGGCAAACAAAAAAGCCTCGTTGAATACGAGGCTTTTTTGTTTAGCAAGAGAACTGGCAGACTACTGCTGTTCGCCTTTTAGTTTGTCTTCGCCGCCGTAAGGGGCACCGGCAGTAATATCGCCCTGTAGGCCGCCCTGTGAAATACCTGGAGCGCTATCGGGTTGCTGAGAGGTAGTAGTGTTACCATCCCCCGACAGTTGGGAGCCGGTTGCTGGCTGGCCGTTGCCAGTTATAATGGTGGTTTTCTCACCAACCGGCCCGGCTATTTCAGCCACTTTCTGGACGTATTGACGTTTGGCGTCGTCTTCGCTAACACCTTTGAAACGGCTCCACGAATCCCATTGTGCCTGCGACATCCCTTGGGGGCCGCTTGGGTTATCAGGGGTATCATCGCCTACTTCGTCACCACTAGTATCATGGTCACCCTCAGTGGCTTGTTTATAGAGGCCGTACAATTCGGTCATATGGGCAGCAGCTTTGTCGCCGGGCAGTGCGTCCACGCGCGATACAGCGGCTTCAAACTCTCGTTGCAGGCTAAGCTGGTCTTGCAAATTCATAGAGGTGGCGGGCTAGAAGGGAAATTTTACTGGGTGTACTAACGTGGCACGGCTTTGGTTGCGAGCCGCGGCCGGAGTTTTTCAGAACTCAAGTCCTGATAGTTCGTACTTTTGCCCGCCCTATGTGTGGAATTACTGGAATATTCGCCTTTACTGAAGCGGGCCGTAGCTCGCTGGCCTCCTTACGAGCCTCAACTGACGCCATCTCCAGCCGGGGGCCCGATTCGCAGGGCCATTTCGTCTATGATCGGTGCGGGTTAGGCTTTCGTCGTTTGGCCATCCTCGACCTCACCGCCGATGGCAACCAGCCCATGACGGATGAATCGGGACGCTATACTATTGTATTCAACGGCGAGATTTTCAACTTCAAGGAGTTGCGCCAAAAGTTGATCAGCAAAGGTCACCGCTTCCACTCCCAAACGGATACGGAGGTAGTACTACAGCTATATATTTCGGAAGGACGCAACTTTCTTAAGAAGCTGAACGGGTTCTTTGACTTTGCCATTTATGACAAAGAAGAAGATTCTATGTTCTTGGCCCGCGACCGGATGGGAGAAAAGCCCTTACTCATCTACCGCGACGAGGACAAGTTGATGTTTGCTTCTGAAATGAAGTCGCTGCTGGCCCTCGGGATTCCGCGCAAATTAGATTATGTGTCGTTGAGCCACTACTTGCAGCTCAACTACATTCCAGGTCCAGCCACTATTTTTCGGGGAGTAAAGAAGCTGTTGCCCGGCCACTACTTGTACATGAAAGGCAAGAAAGTGGTGCGTAAACGCTGGTATAAAATTCCGTACGATCCCAAAAAGGTTGATAAGAACAAGCTCAGCTACGAGGAGCAGCAGAAGAAGCTCGTTGATTTGCTCGACGACGCTACAGCCCGCCGTTTGGTAGCCGACGTACCCCTGGGTGCTTTTCTCAGTGGCGGTATCGACTCTAGCGTTATTGTTGCTTTGGCTTCGCGCCATACCCAGCATCTGAATACGTTCAGCATTGGTTACCGCGACGAGCCTTTCTTCGACGAAACGAAGTATGCTAAGCTGGTTGCAGACCGCTACAAAACTAACCATACCGTTTTTTCGCTTACGAATCAGGACCTCTACGACCACATCTTTGATGTCCTGAACTATATCGACGAGCCGTTTGCCGATTCCTCCGCGTTGGCTGTATACATCCTCAGCAAGCGCACGCGCGAGAAAGTAACCGTTGCGCTGTCTGGCGATGGTGCTGACGAACTATTTGGGGGCTACAATAAGCACATGGGCGAGTTCCAGGTGCGGCAAGGCGGTTTCAAGGCTGAAGCAGTAACTGGCCTGAACTTACTTTGGGATGTGCTGCCCAAGTCGCGCAACTCCTTCTTCGGCAACAAAGTCCGGCAGTTTCAGCGCTTCTCTCGCGGCATGCTTAGCGGCCCCAAAGACCGGTATTGGGATTGGGCTTCTTTCGCTTCGGAAAAGGATGCGCGAACTTTGTTGAGCCCGGCTGCTCGCCGCAAAGTAAGTAAAAAGCTGGCCGACAAGCGTCGTAAAGACATTCTGGAAGATTTGCACGCCGATGGCGACCTGAACGAGGTGTTGCTCACGGATACCAAATTGGTGCTGCCTTATGACATGCTCACGAAGGTAGACCTGATGAGCATGGCTAACTCCCTGGAGGTACGCCCCCCTTTCCTCGATCCTAACGTGGTACGCTTCGCCTTTTCACTGCCCGTCGAAAGCAAAATCGACGCGAACATGAAAAAGAAAATCGTGCAGGATGCCTTCCGGCCAATGCTGCCCGAAGAACTGTATAAACGTCCGAAGCACGGATTTGAAGTTCCGCTGTTGAAGTGGTTCCGTGGCGAGCTACGCCCCTTGATTGAGGATGATTTGCTTTCTGATGCTTTTGTTGAAGCCCAAGGGGTATTTGATGTAGCGGCTATTCAGGCGCTGAAAACCCAGCTTTTTTCGCGTAGTCCTGGCGATGTACACGCTCGCATCTGGGCACTGATTGTCTTTCAATGGTGGTGGAAAAAATGGATGATGGCCTAAGCTCAGCCGTGTTCATCATGGCAAAGGCATAGTAGATTCTTTCCTGTATTGAAATAACTTGCCGGCCGATTCCAACTTCCATATCCGTTTGATGAGCTCTATAGGCCCGCCGCGTAAGCTTTCTATCGTTATTCCAGCCTATAACGAGGGTGCTACTATTCACTTGATTTTAAATCAGGTGAAGGCAGTAAAGCTTTTAGCAGATATTGAAAAGGAAGTCATTATTGTAAACGACTGCTCACAGGATAACACGGAAGAAGCGGTGCAGCACTATATGGCTGCAAACCCGGATCTTCCTATTCAATATCGGAAACATACTGTAAATCAAGGAAAAGGCGCAGCACTACACACTGGTATTCGAGAAGCAACTGGTGACTATATTGTCATCCAGGATGCTGACCTTGAATATGATCCGGAAGAATACAACGTCCTATTGCGTCCAGTACTCCGTGGCATGGCCGATGTCGTGTATGGTTCGCGCTTTATGGGTGGAAAACCCCACAGAATCCTGTTCTTTTGGCACAGCATCGGTAACCACTGGCTGACAATGCTGTCAAATGCCTTTTCCAATCTTAACCTGACGGATATGGAAACGTGCTACAAACTTTTTCGTCGGGATTTAGTACAGGGGTTGCATTTAGAGGAAAAGCGCTTTGGCTTTGAACCCGAAGTAACCCTTAAAATCGCGCGTATTCCTAATGTTCGTATTTATGAGGTAGGAATTAGCTACTACGGCCGCACATACGCAGAAGGCAAAAAAATTGGCTGGCGCGACGGCTTCAGGGCTATTTACTGCATCATTAAATATGGCCTTTTCACTTAACCGCAGGGTATTTGAAACACCTTTTCATCAGTAACACCATACTCTTTCTCTCCATATGAAAATTGCAGTAGTAGGTACCGGGTACGTGGGCCTTGTAACAGGCACTTGCTTTGCCGAGGTAGGCATTGATGTCACTTGCATCGACATCGACCAGAAGAAAATTGACAACCTCCACAAGGGCATCCTACCCATTTATGAGCCGGGCTTGGAGGAAATGGTATCACGCAACGTGGCTGCCAACCGTCTGCACTTTTCTACCAACATTGCGGAAGCCATTCAGGGCTGCGATGTTGCATTCATTGCAGTGGGCACGCCTCCCGGCGAAGATGGGTCTGCTGACCTGAAGTACGTGCTGGCGGTGGCGCGTAGCATCGGCGAAAACATCAATAACTATTGTGTTATTGTTACGAAAAGCACGGTTCCCGTTGGTACTGCTGCTAAGGTGCACAAGGAAATTGCGGACGCTTTGGCTAAGCGCAGCGCCGACATCGAATTTGATGTTGCTTCTAACCCCGAGTTCCTGAAAGAGGGTGCTGCCATCGATGACTTCCTCAAGCCTGACCGTATTGTGGTAGGCATCTCTTCGGAGCGTGCTGAAGAGGTAATGAGCCGCCTCTACAAGCCATTCCTGCTCAATGGCCACCCCATCATCTTCATGGACATTCCTTCGGCCGAGATGACGAAGTACGCAGCCAACTCTATGCTGGCTACCAAGATTTCGTTCATGAATGACATTGCCAACCTGTGCGAAATCATGGGTGCTGATGTAAACATGGTGCGTAAAGGCATTGGCTCCGATGCTCGTATCGGCACTAAGTTCATCTATCCTGGTATCGGTTACGGCGGCTCTTGCTTCCCTAAGGACGTGAAGGCCCTCATCAAAACGGCTTCTGAGAACGGCTACCAGATGCAGGTACTGCAGGCGGTAGAAGGAGTAAATGAGGCCCAGAAAGAGGTGCTGTTCAGCAAAGTGAAAAAACACTTCGGCAACGACCTCAAAGGTAAGAAGATGGCAATCTGGGGTCTGTCGTTCAAGCCCAAGACAGATGATATGCGCGAAGCTCCTTCGTTGGTTATCATTGAAAAACTGTTGGCTGAAGGTTGCACCGTATCGGCTTACGACCCAGTGGCAATGCCCGAGGCAAAGCACTCCCTTGGTGATAGCATCACCTATGCGAAAGACCAGTTCGATGCATTGGTAGATGCCGACGCTCTGCTAGTTGTAACCGAGTGGCCTGAGTTCCGCTCACCTTCCTTCGATGTAGTAGGCCGCTTGCTGAAGCAGAAAGTTATTTTCGACGGTCGTAACATCTACGACCCAGCCGAAATGAAAGAAGCCGGTTTTGCTTACCACTGCATTGGTATCCGGACGGCTCACCACGAGCCAGCATAGTTCTCGGTTACTACGCTAATAGCCGAAAAGGAGCTGCTCTACCAAGAGTAGCTCCTCCATTCAAGAGATTCAACGTTTTACACTATGTCTGACAAAAAACGCGTCTTAATTACCGGCGGTGCGGGCTTTCTAGGCTCTCACCTCTGCGACCGGTTCCTGGCGGAGGGTTACCACGTCATCGCCATGGATAACCTGGTTACGGGTGATCTGAAGAACATCGAGCACTTGTTCGGTAAGGAGGACTTCGAGTTTCATCACCACGATGTATCGAAGTTTGTGTTTGTGCCCGGCAAGCTGGATTATATCCTGCACTTCGCCTCGCCAGCTTCTCCAATCGACTACCTCAAAATTCCAATCCAGACACTGAAGGTAGGCTCACTCGGTACGCACAACCTGTTGGGTCTGGCGCGCGTGAAAGGTGCTCGTATGCTGATTGCCAGCACTTCAGAGGTATACGGCGACCCCGAAATTCACCCCCAAGTAGAGGAGTACTTCGGTAACGTAAACCCTGTAGGTCCGCGCGGCTGCTACGATGAAGCCAAGCGTTTCCAGGAGGCTATTACCATGGCCTACCATAACCACCACGGTTTGGAAACCCGCATCATCCGCATCTTCAATACCTACGGCCCTCGTATGCGCCTCGATGACGGCCGCGTACTGCCAGCGTTCCTGTCGCAGGCGCTGCGCGGCGAGAACCTGACGGTGTTCGGTGATGGCATGCAGACGCGTTCTTTCTGCTACGTGGACGACCTCGTAGACGGTATCTACCGCCTGTTGCTGAGCGATTACCACCTGCCCGTGAACATCGGTAACCCTTCCGAAATCACGATCAAGGAGTTCGGTGAAGAAATTGCTCGTCTAACCGGCGTAGAGTTCAAGCCCGACTATCGTCCGCTACCCGAAAACGACCCCATGAAGCGTCGTCCAGATATCACCAAGGCGAAAGAAATCCTTGGCTGGGAGCCGAAAGTTGACCGCGCAGAAGGTCTACGTCGTACCCTGGAGTACTTTAAGGAGCACGTGAAGTAAAAGCCGCACATGTTCTGAGTGATGGAGAATCCTTGCCTGTTATCATACGGGCAAGGATTTTTCTTTTACTTCGTGGGCTACTTGTTCTGTTGCCTTACTTACTATGCCGCCTGATCCTGCCCTGAAACCCCATTTGATTACCTTCCCAACCACGGGAGAATCAGGAACTGGGTACATAGCCGTAGCAGAAGCAGGCGCTAGCATTCCATTTACCACGCAGCGCAGCTACTGGACATACTTTACGCCGGAAAGTATTGTGCGTGGCCGCCATGCGCATTACCGTACAGAGCAAGTGCTAGTAGCCGTAGCTGGTCGTATTGTAGTACTCACGGAAATGCCAAATCAGGAGCTACAGACGTTTGTACTGGAAAAGCCTAACGTAGGCGTGTACATTCCGCCCTATTGCTGGCACACGATGCAGTATTCGCACAATGCGGTGCAACTCGTGTTGGCCTCCACGCTCTATGAGGAAGCGGACTACATTCGTGAATACGCGGAGTTTAAGCGGCTATGAACTCGCTAGCAACAGCTGTAGCAGCTCGCAGGGCGGTGCTGCCTTTCTACTCCCCGTATCATTTCATTTATCGTAAGTCGCTACCTAGCCCTACGGCTGGAGAGCAAGAAGAACAGCGTCTCCTACACTTTGGAGCGGCAGTTGATGAGCGGCAGTGGGATGATTCAGCTACTGCTACCAGCTTTCTATACCAAATACTTCGGTGGGATAGCCAGATAGCAGGGGTTCCTACGGTTAGGGTGCGTGCCATCCTGTTTGCTACTCCTGCCTTGTCCGTAGAAAGTGTAAGACGGTTTGTACGTGAGCTGGAGGCGCAAGGCATACGGTACGCTGTAATGGAAGTGCCCGTTGAGGATATTCGGGTCCTGCAAGGGTTGAATGAGGCCGCTTGGCAACTATTAGAAACCCGACTGCACTACGTGCACGATGCGTTAGATACTTTATCTGAGGCGCGCTACCCAGTACGTGCTGCTACACGTGCGGAGCAGTCTACAATCGGGGAGGTTTCGCGCAACAATGCCAACCCCTACGATCGATTTCATGCAGATCCCTTTTTTACGAAGCAGCAAGCCGACACCTTTTTAGCCGAATACGCGGCCGCAGCAGTTGCCGGCTATTGCAATGAAGTACTAGTACCAAATGGCCCCGACGTGGTGCTAGATAGCTTTCTGGCCATGAGTTACTTCGCCTCTTCCAACACTTCAGGGCTGGACGTAGCTCGAGCCGTGTTAGCGGCGGTAGGACCCGCTAATAAAGGGTGGCATCGGAAGCTACTGAGTGAGGCGCTGTACCGTGCGAAAGACAACCATGCCAGCGTAATGCTGATGACAACACAGGCTACTAACCGGGCCGCCGTGCACAATGCCGAGCAATTGGGGTTCCGATTAGGGACCGTTACGCATACCATCCGTTGGGCCACCTCAGGTGGGTAAAACCTTTTATTTCGCGCCATTTTCAGGCAAGGTGCGTGTGCTGCACCAGCCGTCATCCACTACCTTGTGCGCATGCCCAAGCTGTCCATTATCATTCCCTGTTATTTCAACGAAGCCAATATTCCGGTTACTACTGAAGCCCTGCTGCTCAATGAAGCCCGCTTTCCATCGGAAGTCACCTTCGAGTATGTGCTGGTAGATGATGGCTCCGGGGATGGGACAGTAGCCGCCTTGCGCGCCTTTCAAGAGCGCCAGCCGGGTAAGGTGCGGATAGTAGAACTAGCGGGCAACGTAGGTTCTTACAACGCTATTGTGGCAGGTATGGCTCATGCTACCGGCGACTGCAACGTCATTATCACCGCCGATATGCAAGACCCTCCTGAGCTAATGGTAGCCATGTATCAGTACTGGCAGCGGGGGATTAAACTCGTTATTGGCAATAGGCAGGACCGCCAGGAAGATGCCATTACGAAGCTGCTGGCACGGGTATTTCACGGCTTGATGCGCCGCTTTGCCTTGCGAAACATTCCCCGCGGCGGGTTCGACTACGTGTTCTTCGACCGGCAGATACGCGAGCAGATTGTGCAGTTGCAGGAGCGCAACAGCAATGTCTTCTACTTAATGACGTGGCTGGGTCATGCTTATGTCAACATTCCCTATGTGCGCAGCCGCCGGGAGATAGGCCGCTCCCGCTGGACGCTCTCCAAGAAGGTTAAGCTGTTCCTGGATTCTTTTCTGTCCTTCTCGTTTTTTCCCATTCGAGCCATTTCGGCCGTGGGAATTAGCCTGGGAGTTATTGCCCTGCTCTACGGTTGCTATTTGGTATTGCTGCGCCTAAGTGGTGTGCAGGAGCCCGCCGGCTGGACCATGCTCATGGTCGTTCTGCTGTTCGTGTCCGCCTTTCAGATGATGGCCCTTGGTATCATTGGAGAGTACGTGTGGCGTAGTTTGGATGCCGCGCGCAATCGGCCATTATACGTAGTAAAGGAAGTACGCGAGCCTTCCAACTCATAAATCAAGCAGGGACGTTCATGCAAATTCCGTTTCTCTCGTTTGCCGGTCAGCACGACCCTATTCGGGAAGAAGTAGTAGCGGCTATGGCCCGAGTCTACGACAGCCATTGGTATGTACTAGGGGAGGAGGTAAGACGGTTTGAACAAAACTATGCCGCCTTCAACCAAGTAGGCCATTGCGTGGGGGTAGCCAACGGGCTGGATGCGCTCCACCTATGCTTGCGGGCCTTAAATGTGGGGCCTGGTGATGAGGTGCTAGTTCCCAGCAATACGTACATCGCCACCTGGCTGGCGGTGTCGTACGTAGGGGCTACCATCGTGCCCGTTGAGCCGCGTATTGATACCTATAACCTAGACCCAGACCGGCTAGAAGAAGCCATTACGGCCCGAACGAAGGCTATACTGCCAGTGCACTTGTACGGGCAGGCTTGCCAGATGGACGCCATCATGCAGATTGCCCAACGCTACAACTTATGTGTAGTGGAGGACAATGCCCAGGCTCAAGGGGCAAGTTGCCAGGGCAGGCTTACGGGTAGCTTTGGGCAGGTAAACGCAGTAAGCTTTTACCCCGGCAAAAACCTGGGTGCCCTGGGGGATGCCGGGGCCGTAACAACGGATGATGCATTCCTGGCGGCGCAAATCAGAACCTTGCGAAACTACGGCTCCCAGCAGAAGTATCGGAATGAAGTGGTGGGGTACAACTCCCGCCTCGACGAGTTGCAGGCCGCTATTCTAGGGGTTAAGCTACCCTACTTAAACCACTGGACCCAACAGCGGCAGCAGCTTGCAGCGTGGTATACCCAGCACCTATCCGGCATTCCAGAAATTGTATTGCCACAAACGGCCACTGCCTGTACGCACGTGTATCATGTGTACGTGATTCGTACCCGGTACCGCGACGAGTTGCAGCAGTACTTAACGCAACACGGAATCGGTACGCTCATTCATTATCCTATTCCGGCCCACCTACAGCCTGCTTACAAACACCTGGAATTTCAGGCAGGGCAATTTCCAATTGCCGAAGAGCTAGCCCGTACTAGCGCAAGCCTTCCGCTGTGGCCGGGTCTGACGTTGGAACAGGTTGTTTTCGTGTGTGCGTGTATCAGGCGTTTTTTTGCTGCTGCGCGCTAAGGTGAGCTGCCGCCCGTAGCGGGCGTTGGCAGGTGTGGGCTTACTGTCTGTGGGCTTATTGTGTAACTGATAAGCTGATAATAGCTAGCTTTGCAAGGTAGATTGGAATAATGCTGCTCCTCTGACAAGGTGTGGTTGATAGGTAAACTTTATTCATGCTCCTGTGAAAGTTGTGATTCTTGCTGGTGGCCTAGGTACTCGTCTTTCCGAAGAAACGGTGCTCAAGCCCAAACCAATGGTAGAAATTGGTGATATGCCCATTCTCTGGCATATTATGAAAATCTATTCGGCACATGGCTTCAATGACTTCGTTATCTGCCTCGGTTATAAAGGCTACGTTATCAAGGAATACTTTGCCAACTACTTCCTGCACAAGTCAGACGTAACCATAAATCTGAAGGAGAACTCCTTGCAGGTGCACGACAGCTTCGCCGAGCCCTGGAATATTACCCTCGTAGATACCGGCATGGAAACCATGACGGGTGGGCGCATCAAGCGGGTAAAGCAGCACATCGGCAACGAAACCTTCTTTCTAACCTACGGCGACGGAGTTGCGGATGTGAATATTCGTGAGTCGTTGGAGCAGCACCAGCAAAGTGGCAAGCTGTGCACGGTTACGGCAGTGCAGCCCAGCGGCCGTTTCGGAGCACTCAACTTTGGTGAGCAAGATGCCGTGACTTCCTTTACGGAAAAGCCTAAGGGCGACGGTGCCTGGATTAACGGCGGATTCTTCGTGTGCGAGCCAGCCGTAATAGATTACATCGAAGACGACGCAACCATTTGGGAGCGGGAGCCGCTGGAGCGTATTGCCGCCGCCGGTCAGATGCAGGCCTACAAGCACCACGGCTTCTGGAAGCCCATGGATACCCTACGCGACAAAGTAGAGCTGGAAAACGACTTGCGGAACGGAGTGGCGAAGTGGAAAACGTGGTAAGTATGGACCTGAAAGCAGTTTACCAGGGTAAAAAAGTGTTCCTGACCGGGCACACCGGCTTCAAAGGCGCTTGGCTATTACAGTGGCTACACATGCTGGGTGCTCAAGTAAAGGGCTATGCCCTGGCTCCCGAGCAAGAGGAAGACCTGTACAACCTGATTCAGGGCGACACGCTGTGCGAATCAGTCATTGCCGATTTGCGCGACCGGGAAAAGCTGGAAGCGGAAATTGTGGCGTTCCAGCCCGACTTTATATTTCACTTGGCGGCCCAGCCGCTCGTGCGCCTTTCTTACGAGATACCCGCCGATACCTTTGCCATTAATGCAATTGGTACGGCCTACGTACTGGATGCGGTGCGCCAGCTAGAGAAGCCCTGCACCATCGTTCTTATCACCACCGATAAGGTATACGAGAACAAAGAGTGGGTATATCCCTACCGTGAAACCGACCGGCTAGGTGGCTATGATCCGTACAGCGCCAGCAAGGCCTGCGCAGAGCTGGTCATCAACTCCTATGTGCAATCCTTCTTTAACCCGGCCGCATACGAGCAGCACCGGAAAGGTATTGCCGTTGGGCGCGCGGGCAATGTGATTGGCGGCGGCGACTGGGCCAAGGACCGTATTATTCCGGATATAGTGCGGGCTCTGCGAAACGACGTGCCTGTTACTGTTCGGAACCCGAAAGCTGTGCGGCCTTGGCAACATGTTCTTGAGCCCTTGGGCGGATATCTGCTCCTCGGCGCCAAGCTAGCAACTGAACCTATCCGTTACGGTGGGGCATGGAATTTTGGACCGCAGGCAGAAGACAATAAAACAGTAGGGGAAGTAGTCGAAGCAGCCATTTCTATTTGGGGTAGTGGCAGTCATGTTTCTCCTAACTTGATTAATCAGCCTCATGAAGCTGGTTTGCTTAAGCTTGATATAAGTAAGGCAATTAGTGAGTTGCGTTGGTTACCAAAATACACGTCTCACAAGGCTATTACGGAAACAATCAATTGGTATAAAGCTTTCTGTTCCGATAAATCGGAGATGTCAAGCTATACCACGGAAACAATACGGCAGTATTCGGAACTATGAAGATTGCTGTAATAGGGTCAAATTCTTTTTTGGCTTCTTATATCATAGATGAGTTCTCTAAAAACGAAGAGAACTCACTTCTTCTTTTCGGAAGTGGCAAGCAGAATAGTGCGGAGGCGAATAAACTTTTTATTGAGTTTAGATACCCTGAAACACTAATAGACCTTTCTATTCTGCTTGCGTGTGATTTAGTAATTTATTGCGCAGCAACCGGAGTACAGGCAAATGGTGCTGTAAATACTTCTTTAATATATGGTGTAAATGCATTTTATGCTATAGAAATAATCAACTATCTGAACGATCATAATTTTGCTGGTAAATGGGTGAGCTTTGGGTCCTACTTTGAAATAGGAAATACAGAACTAGCATATGATTTCAACGAGGAAGAAATTGTAGCTAGTGCTTTAGAAGTGCCAAACCACTATTGCTCATCCAAAAGATTACTAACTAAATTTATAGCAAATAAAGTTGTTGGTATCAGTGTGTTTCATTTTATTCTGCCAACTATCTATGGTAGAAGAGAAAATCTGAATCGCTTGATCCCATATATCATAAACTCTTTAAAAGAGGATAAGCCACTGAGGTTAAGTGCAGGCAAGCAGATGCGACAATATTTACATTGCGACGATGTGGCCGCAGTAGTTAAATTAGTTTCTGCCAATGATTACCCGACGGGTATCTATAACTTAGCTAATGAGGGCCCAATACAAATAGCTGATCTGGTAAAACATATATTCTCTCTTTTTAATCGTGATGCTGAGCCCTCTTTGGGAACAGCTACTACAAGAGATGAGAGCATGAAATATTTAGCCATTAGTCCATTAAAAATTGCTGCCCATATTCCTGAATGGAAACCTTCTATAGGTATTCAAGAAGGAATAAAAGAATATATGGTCTAGGCAAATGGCCCAGATTTAATTGAAAGGTAGTCTACCATGTTCCTGCTGATAAATTGTTTCACAGGAAATAAAATTTTTACACCATGTACAAGAACTTTAGCGACGAGTTACAGCAACTTTTGACGCAAAAAGCAGCAGCCAATACAGCAAAGACCTTCATTCCAGGTCAGGACTACCTACCAGTAACAGGTAAGGTATTGGATGCCGAGGACCTTCTCTACGGCGTAGATGCCACACTTGATGGCTGGCTCACTACTGGTCGCTTTGGTCCTAAGTTCGAGCAGAAACTAGCCAAGTGGTTCGGCTGCAAGTCTTCTCTCGTAGTCAACTCTGGTTCGTCGGCTAACCTGGTGGCTTTTTATGCACTTACCTCCCCGAAGTTGGGTGATCGGGCTATTAAGCCCGGCGATGAGGTAATTACGGTAGCTGCTGGTTTCCCAACTACTGTGAACCCTATGGTTCAGTTTGGTTGCGTGCCGGTGTTCGTAGATGTAGATATTCCTACCTACAACATCAAAGCGGAGCTAATTGAACAGGCCGTGACGCCTAAAACCAAGGCGATTATGATTGCCCATACCCTAGGCAATCCATTCAACCTGGATGAGGTAATGCGCGTGGCCCAGAAGTATAATCTGTGGGTGATAGAGGACGACTGTGATTCCCTGGGGGCCACCTACAACGGGAAGAAAACCGGCACCTTCGGCGACCTAGCTACGCTGTCCTTCTACCCAGCTCACCACATTACGATGGGTGAAGGCGGAGCCGTACTGATTAACAACATCCGGTTGAAAATGCTGGCAGAAAGCTTCCGCGACTGGGGCCGCGACTGCTACTGCGAGCCAGGCAAAGACAACACCTGCAATAAGCGCTTCTGCTGGCAGCTAGGCCAGTTGCCGTACGGCTATGACCATAAATACACCTACTCGCACATCGGCTTCAACTTGAAGGTAACCGATATGCAGGCTGCTATTGGCTTGAGCCAGCTCAACAAAGCCGACTATTTCGTGCAGCGCCGTCGCGAAAACCATGCGATGCTGTATCAAAAGATGAAGCAGTTTGAAGAGCATTTCATCTTGCCCGAGGCTACTCCTAATTCCAACCCAAGCTGGTTTGGCTTCCTACTTACAATTCGGGATGGTAGCCCAATTGAGCGCCAAGACCTGATTCAGCACTTGGAGGATCATAAGATAGGTACGCGCCTGTTGTTTGCTGGTAACTTGCTCCGTCAGCCTGCTTACCAAAACATCGAGCATCGAGTAGTAGGTAACTTAGAGAATACTGATACGATCATGAACCGTTCTTTCTGGCTGGGCGTATGGCCTGGCTTGCAGGAAGAGCACTATGACTACATGGTAGAAGTCCTTAAGAAGTTTTTCTCTTAGTTTAACAATATGTCATATAATGATAAAGCTCTTCTAACAGTTATGATTCCGACTTACAATCGGAATCATAAAGTTCTGCTTTCAGTCGAAAGACTAATTCCTCAGTTAAATGACAACGTTAGATTAATAATATTCGATAATTGCTCCGATACTGCGGTTAGTGAGACAATCGGTCATTTGAACCATGAAAATATCGAAATAGTCAGACATGCCAGTAACATCGGCATGTCTGCTAATTTTATCTCCTGCTTTGAAGCATGCCAAACAGAATGGATGTGGTTGCTCGGTGATGATGATCCTCCAGCCTTGGATGCTGTTGAGACTATTATAGCTGATATAAATAGATATAGTGAATATTCATTTATTAATTACAAAAATCCCTATGCGATAAAAAGGCAAGATACTTTCACGACTCAAGGACTAGAAGGGCTAATTGAAGGTATGGATGACTTTGGTAACTTGTTATTTATATCTGTTGGTTTATATCATCTTAATAAGTTAACGCCTAATAAAAGGTTAGTTAATCAGTTGTCCTACTCCTTAGCGCCGCACATAGTTTACCTTTTTACAGGCCTTCAAAAAGAGGCCAGGGTATTATTCAGCCCTGCTGTATTACATGATTTCTCTCTTAGAACTACTACTCCCGACGAGGACTGGTCTTGGCTATCACTGAGCCTAAGTATACCAGTTTTATATGAGATGCCTTTAAATGTAAGTCAAAAAGCGAAGGAGAAATTCGCTGACTTGGTGCTAACTCATGTAAAAAAACCAAGTCAAATTTATGGAATAATTGAACAGCCAAGCACTATCAATATGCCATTGTATGAGAAAAGATATTTACTAAGACAAATATATTTTAGATCTCTATTGCACAAAGGGTTAAACAGGTATTTTTTATCGTGGTTATGGTGTGATTTAAAATTGCAAATGAAGTATATACTAAAAAAGCCTGACTCCGCTTATAATATAGAGAGATATAAGAGAATATAATGTTCCTAGTATTTAATTATTTATACTGTAAACATAGTCGATTTTTTGGCTCACATAGGTGTTATAAATGAAAGTTTCAGTTGTAATACCTTGCTTCAACCATGGTCAATACATACAGGAAGCACTACAAAGTGTCGAATGCAATGTAGGTAGCACTCCGTATGAAATAATCATAGTTGATGATGGCTCAACGGATGCCCATACGCTGGTAATGATGGAGAAGCTGGAGCAAGAGGGATATACTGTTATACGGCAAACTAACCAAGGGTTAGCGGCTGCCAGGAATGCTGGTATTTCCTCAGCAAGAGGAGAATATATCATTCCACTGGATAGCGATAACAAGCTTCATACTAATTATCTAACCAAAGCGCTAAAAATATTAGACGATAGCCCTGAAGTAGGAGTCGTTTATGGTAAGCCGTTTTTTTTTGGTGAAGAAACCGGTTTAAAAGAAGTTGGAGGATATAATTTTTCTAAAATAATTCAATGTAATTACATTGATGCATGCGCAGTTTTTAGAAAAAGTGTTTGGGAAAAGGTAGGTGGATATGACGGTGATTTGCCGGCCATGGGAAATGAAGATTGGGAGTTTTGGATTCATTGTCACTTGCTTGATATAAAGTTTATATATCTAAATGATATATGCTTCTACTACCGAGTATTGTCTGATTCTATGTCTGCCACGACTACCAGGCCAGGATTTGAAAAGAACAAAGCATATATATATACCAAGCATAGTATCAATATCGTAAATAAACTAATCAATGAAATAGAGTCATGGAACTATGTTAAGAACAATAAGCTTAAAACTGCGGCTAAGATATTGCTGGGTATGAATATAAATTAAATAGGGAGCAAACACAGCGCAACTCACGTAATGCCTAAAGTCACTGTCATCATACCAAATTACAATCATGTACGGTACTTGCCGAAACGGATTGAAAGCGTTTTACATCAAACTGAGCAAGACATAGAAGTGTTGTTACTCGACGACTGTTCGCCCGATAACAGCCGGGAGGTAATCACGCAGTATGCCGCTCAGGATGATCGTATTAAGCTAGTATTTAACGAAGAGAACAGTGGTAGTACCTTCCACCAGTGGAATAAAGGTATCGCTCTAGCCCAAGGAGAGTATATTTGGATTGCAGAAAGTGATGATTATGCTGATCCTGTATTATTGGAAACGCTTTTGCGTCCAATGGAAAAAGATTCTACAATTGGTCTAGCTTATTGTGAATCACAAATGATTGATGAGAACAATAATGCACTTGGCATACATTATATTATGCCCAAGGAGCTAGATGGAGCTTTACTTAAACAGGATTTTATAATAGATGGTATTGAATTAGTGAAACAATTTATGTCCTTCTGTAACATTGTGCCTAACGCTAGTGGAGTATTAATTCGGCGGAGCGTCTTAGATCAAGTTGGTCCAGCAGATGCCAGCTATCGTTTAGTAGGAGACTGGTTGTTTTGGGCTAAAATCATGGCTACATCAAAAGTTGCCTTTGTAACTACTCCGCTGAATTATTTTCGTCAACATACAAACAATGTCCGAAGTAGTACACTTCGAAATGGATTAGCTTTAGTAGAAGAAGCTAGGGTTATGAAAGTAATTAAGGCATTTGGTGAGCCTAATGCCATTAATTACGAAATGAAGATAGAAAACATACTCGGTAAATGGTTTTATGCATTTATTAGCAATCATGCCATGCCATTTTCACTTCATCGGGAATTGTACCAGAAGTTGTGTGACCTTGAACCTTCATTCCCTAGAAGGTTCGCTAAATACTTTTTTTCTACACTGATTGAGAATAAATTCAGTGGTTTACGCCAATTAGTTGGAGACGGAATTCTCAAAAGAATACTTTCCAAATAAAACGAACGGTGGCTTCGATACTGGGGAGCTTACATTTCGTATTTCTCCTAAATTCAGCTTAGGTAGCTGACGTAACCAAATCAGGCATGCCAAAAGTAACTGTCATCATTCCTAATTATAATCATGCTTTGTATTTGCCAAAACGTATTGATAGTGTTTTAGGGCAAACAGAACGTGATATTGAAGTAATACTTCTAGATGATTGTTCTCCCGACAATAGCCGTGAAATCATTGCCCATTATGCTGCTCAGGATAAACGGATTAAGGTAGTTCTGAACGAGCAGAACAGTGGAAGCACTTTTCGGCAATGGAACAAGGGATGTGCCCTAGCAACTGGGGAGTACATATGGATTGCGGAGAGTGATGATTACGCTGATCCACGCTTGTTAGAAACACTTGTGGCGCGGCTCGAAGCCGACCCTCAGGTTGGCATAGCGTACTGCATGTCTATCAGTGTTGATGAGAAAAGCCAGCCTGTTGGCAATCATTATGCATACTATGAAGAAGTAGATGCTCAGCGCTGGGCCCATGACTTCACCATGCCTGGGATTGAGCTTGTGCAGCGTTACATGCCCTTCCGTTGTATCATCCCGAATGCTAGCGCCGTAGTCGTTCGGCGTAGCGTAATTGAACAAACCGGCCCGGCAGATGAAACGATGCGACTATCCGGGGACTGGGCATATTGGTCGAAAATCCTGGCCTCTTCTAAGGTAGCTTTTGTTGCTGAGCCCCTAAACTACTTTCGTCAGCATACCAATAATGTGCGCAGTAAAGCATTGGTCACGGGTCTGGCTTTAGCGGAAGAAGCACATATTCTGAAATTCTTGCAGCAGTTCGGACCACTGGATTCAGCTGTCTATCAAAAGAAAATAGACAGCCTCCTGCAACGCTGGTTTTACGGCATGGTGAATTACAACATCACGCCTAAAGTGCACAAGGAAATTTACGCTCGGCTTGCACAAGTAGACCCTCACTTTGCACGTCGTTTCGCATCCGCTTTCAGCCGTTTCTTGTTCGGTAACAACATGAGCGGTATACGGCAGTTTATTGGCGACAAACTGCTAGCTCGCTAAACTAAAAAGAGCGGCTCTATAGGGTCGCATTTCTACTTGTTTTCTTGCTTTACATGCTTTCACCTAAGTTAAGCCTTATTATTGCCTCGAAAGACCGAAAGGCTATTTTAGCAGTAACGCTAGAAAAAGTATATCGAGCGTTGCAGGGAGTGCCAGCAGAAGTGCTGATTATTAATGACTCCAAAACAGAGAGTATTTCTCTGCCCGCCGAGTATCAGGATAAAGTGCGGGTTATTGATAATCCTAAAAGCGGAGTTGCTTCAGCGCGGAACTTAGGTGCGAAAAACGCATTGGCTCCATTGCTAGTCTTTATGGACGACGATATGTGGGTAACAGCTGAGAACATTCAAGTAACAGTAGACTTATCTCAGCAATATTCGCAAGAGCCGCGTTGCTTCAACTTAAATTGGGTGTATCCTCCTGATTTACAGAAATATGTTCAAAGTACTCAGTTCGGGCGCTACTTACACCATTATGGGTTTGACTCATTAAAAGGGTGGTGCCGTGGTTTACCGTGGAATGACAATGAGTTGTTTGCCACTCCGGGCATTACGAGTCAGTATTTAGCTATCCGCAAGGTAGACTTTGAAAAATCTGGGGGCTATAATGAGAATTTCCCACATGCTGGTTTTGAAGATCATGAATTTAGCCAGCGCTTAGCCGAGCATCATATACAGCCATACATTTGTCCTACCAGCATTATGTATCATAATGAGGCAGACCGAATGAATTTAACTGCATGGCTAGCTCGGAAAAAGCGGGGTGGTGAAACGCGAAGGGTCGCTGTTGAGCTTGGTCACCAAGAGCTGGTGTATGATTATGGTCTTCTAAAAGGCAGCGTTTATCAAGTTATAAGCCTCATACGTCCAGCGGTAATGGGGATATTGACGCTTATACCCAATAAGAAGGCTTTTGATAAACTCTATTTTGGTCTTACAAATCTGCTGCTAGGGGCTGCCTTATATAGCGGCTATCAGATGGTTCCGTCGCGTGCGTAGCCGCTTAAGGGAAGCTTAATGTAAGGTGCACCAGATAGGTTTACCTATCTTTGTGGTTTCATACTGCGTGCCACACGGCAAAAGCGTCACTCTGTTTCTAACCTGCAGCCGTGAGTAACTGCTGCTTTAGCGCGTCTAAGGAAGTTTAGCTACCAAGCGCTTTTCTAGAGTATTAAGAACAAAACAATGAATCAAGGTATTATCAGCGAAACATTACGTAATGTACTGTTTTACTTGTCCGACGCGGACCGGCGGAAAGCAGTATGGATGTTTTTATTGCTGATCTTCTCCTCCGTGCTAGATGTTTTTGGTTTAGCGTCATTGGTTCCAGTAATTATGGCTGCCTCGCAGCCTGGATCTATATTCCGTAACCAATATTCCAATTGGCTTTATCATGCGCTAGGTTTTCAATCGGAAACAGCTTTTTTAGTTGCTCTTATAATTCTGCTTGTGATATTCTTTCTTATAAAGAATTTATTCACAACCCTAGTGAATTATCAACAAGTTCGATTCACTGCACAAATTGCTTTGAATGTAGTAGGCACCCAAATAGATAAATATAATAATTTGTCTTTTTGGGACTTTAGCAGGTTAGGTTCATCTAATTTAGTCCACTTTACGGTAGGTATTCCGCAAGCATTTGTTAATGGTATTATTCGTCAGTTGTTTGTTCTGCTTTCAGAAGCTGTTGTCATTCTCGTAATTATTGTTGCTATCCTAGTTTATCAACCCGTTTTATTTATGGTGTTGGCTTTAGTGCTAGCTCCAGCTACTGTCTTTACGTACCGCCTGTTGCGTAATCGCTCTATGCGCATTGGCACTCGGGTTGACGCGCTACGACCAGTAACCTATTTGTTGCTTTCGGAGGCTTTTGCCGGCTATATCGAGCTTAAACTTGCTGGTAAACAATTTCAAGTAAAGGAAAAAGTAATCGAGAATCAGAACGAATTACAGGACCTAGAAGCTGTTTCCTATCTCTATGGACAGCTACCTCTCAAAATGATTGAAATGGTGGCTATACTAGCAGTGGCCACTATCTTTTTATACTCCCTTCTATTATCAAAAAATCCTGAAAATCTAGTAACGATAATTGGACTATTTGCAGCAGCAGCATACCGCCTGATGCCATCAGTCAATCGTCTGATTATTGCGATGGTGTCGTTAAAGCAACACCGATTCACATTTGATAATTTAGGCAGCCATCGGGACCTGGTGCATCAAGTACTGCCCCCTCAGCAACCCTTGGTATTTAAGAATTCCATAGAGCTGCGAAACGTGTCTTTTACATTCCCGGAGACAACTAAGCCGGTATTAAATAATATTTCTTTCAAGGTTAATAAAGGAGAAAGAATAGGCCTTATCGGTTCTTCCGGCTCTGGTAAGACTACCTTAATGAATCTGTTGCTGCGGTTTTATGAAGAACAGCAAGGGAAGCTACTTATCGATAACCAACCATTAACGGAGCACAATCTCGAAGCTTGGTATAAGCTAGTAGGGTATGTAAAGCAGGATACCTTCTTGATGGAATCATCTATCCGGGATAATATCACCTTGGCAGATCAAAAGGTAGATGAGCAACGGTTGCAGTACGCTATTGAGCAGGCCTCATTAACAGACTTTATTCAATCACTACCCGATGGTATTGAGACATTTGTAGGCGAACGAGGGTCGCGTCTTTCCGGAGGCCAGCGCCAACGGATTGGTATTGCTCGTGCATTGTATAAGCGCACGGAGGTACTACTTATGGATGAAGCCACGAGTGCATTGGACAACGAAACCGAGCGGGAGGTAAATGAAGCAATCAGTCGCCTTGCAACTACTGATATTACCATTTTCATCATTGCTCACCGCATCACGACTCTGCGCGACTGCACGCGTATTTACGAGTTGAAGGATGGTGAATTAATTGCAGAGCGGACTTACGATGAATTGGTAAGCCGTACGATGGCATCTAGCAAGTAGGAGGGAAGAGACTTGTATAGCTGGCTTTGCTAGCACTCAGTTGTTGTTTATGGCTGCTTCTACAGTACCCGGCGCCCCTGTTCGCGTCACTTACGTCATTTCTGCTGTTAACAAGGCACTAGCTTTTGAATGGATTGCCAAACACTTGAACCCAAGTAAGGTAGCCTTATCCTTCATTTTGTTGAATCCTGGAGACAGTGAACTAGAGCAATATATCCGGGGTCTGGAACTTCCTGTAGCACGGGTTATCTATCGTGGAAAAGCTGACCTACTACGCGCCATACGTGAAGTGCGTAGTCAGCTCAAAACCTGGAAAAGTCAGGTAGTGCATACGCATCTGTTTGATGCTAATGTGGTAGGACTGTTGGCAGCTTGGTCGGTAGGCATACCGCGTCGCATATTGACGCGTCACCACTCTACCCTGCACCATCAGTATTTCCCCCGCGCTGTGTACTACGACCGGTTTACGAATACTCTTACAACCCATATTGTTGCCATCACGGAGATGGTCAAGCGGATATTGGTGGAAAAAGAGGGCGTGAAACCACAAAAGATTCGCCTGATTCATCATGGCTTTGACTTGGCTACTTTCATGCAGCCAAAGCCGGAGCGGGTAGCTGCTTTGCGGCAGAAATATAAAACGCAGGATGCCTACCCGGTTATCGGTGTTATTGCCCGCCAGACCGAGTGGAAAGGAATTCAGTATATTATTCCTGCCTTCGCCACACTACGTGAGCAGTATCCCTCCGCCAAACTACTGCTGGCTAATGCTCACGGCGACTACCAAAAGGAAATCCAAGCCCTCCTGCAGCAATATCTGCCAGCCGAGTCCTACGAGCAAATCCGTTTTGAAAACGATCTGGGCTCGTTATATCAATTGTTTGATGTGTACGTGCATACGCCCATCGACGACCACAGTGAGGCTTTTGGGCAAACCTACGTGGAAGCACTGGCAGCTGGTATTCCAGCGGTATTTACGCTTTCAGGCGTGGCACCAGAGTTTATCCGTCACGAGGAAAATGCCTTGGTAGTCCCCTTTGCCGACAGTGCTGCCATTGCTGCCGCCATGCAACGCTACCTGGCTGACCCTGCGTTACGCGCACACGTACAAACCACCGGGCAGGCCGTTGCTACTCAACGTTTCGGGTTAGATACTTATCTTTGCGCACTGGAAGATCTGTACTGCGGTTAGTAAGTAAATGTGCTGCGGCTTTCAGTCCTAACTTCTCATCGACATCTGGTTTTCATTGCGGAACTGAAGGGTGGTACTGCCCCACGGCTGTCTGCTCGTTGATTCCGTCTCTCAAGCGTTCTGTTCCCATGCATTTGCTCGTAACCCAATCGTTCGGCCGGGAAAGTGAGTACCGGCGGGCTTTGCTCACCATTATGAGCTTTTGGGCGTGGTATAGCGGACCTGCCAGTCAGGTTAAGACTGTACTGTTCACGGATGCCCCTGATTTCTTCCGACAATATCTGACGGACGTGGAGGTAGATTACGTGCTGCTTACTCCCGAGAAAATAAAGGTAATGCGAGGGCAGATTGACTTTCTGCACCGTATGAAAATCGCGCTGATCGAAGAGGCATTCCAGCGGCACCCAGGGGCTGACATGCTGTATGTTGACTCCGATACCTTTTTTACGGCCGATGCTCTGCCTTGGATGCAAGACTTCCGGCCGGGGCGCAGCTTTATGCATCTGCTAGAGTATACCTACGAAGAATGCCGTAAGCTGCCTCTGCCCATGGGTGTTACGTTTCACGCGTTTTTACATCTTATTGAGCAGCAAAGCTTTCAAACTACGCGGGGCACAGAGCAATATACTGCTAGGCAAGAATCGTGGAATGCCGGCGTAATGGGTCTTCCGGCCGAAATAGTTGCTATGATCCCGGATGTGTATCAGCTCACGGACCAATTTTATCCTCCTACGCAGAACCACGCCAGCGAGCAGTATGCCTTTTCTTTAGTACTGCAAACTCGTACGGAGCTTCACCCTTGTGACCAATACGTGTATCACTACTGGTACCGTGTGAAGAAACAGGTAACAGATTTGGTACTAGCTGATACTATCACAGCTGAATTCAAGCAGCAAACGTGGGTTGATAAGCTAGCGGCAGTGCGGCGGTTAACCCAACAACTGCCAGCTATTTATGATACGCATCCTTTGATGCTTCAGGACAATGCCGTGCAAGCATTCAACGAGAACCGCTTTAAGGAGGGGTATCAGCATGCCTGGATTGCTTTGCGCAAATCGCCTTTCACGCCTTCATTTCTAAAAGACGTGTTGTACCATGCTAAGCGTCATATTACCCAAGCATGAGCCAAGCTATAAAAATTGGGTTCTGCGTAGCCTACGACTGGTACTTTCTGGAGCACTCTCTGCCACTGGTATATGAGCAGGCTGACCGTATCTGTTTGTCGCTGGATCAGGACCGTATTAGTTGGGCTGGCAAGCCCTTCTCCTTCGACGACGAGGCCTTCTTTGCACTAGTCAAACGACTAGATACCAAGAACAAGATTGAGATCTATCAAGACGATTTTCATCGGCCGGAACTGGCTCCTATGGATAACGAAGTCAGGCAGCGTCACCTGATTGCGGAGCGGTTAGGAAAGGGCGGCTGGCACGTGCAGCTCGATGCCGACGAGTACTTTCTCAACTTTGCAGGGTTTGCTAAGTGGCTGCGCGGCTTTAATCCAGCACGTCCTGTCAATGTTCGGTGCCCGTACGTTACCCTGTTCAAGCAACTAGATACTGGGTTTCTGGCCGTAGACCGGCAGCAGCAACTCTGGGCCGACGTATCCAACCCAGTGGCTACTAACGATCCTGCCTACTACCACGGGCGAGTTAGTCATTGGTTTAACATTTATGCCCCCTACTTTATTCTGCATCAATCCTGGGCGCGTGATGAGCATGAGATTCGTGAGAAGATCAGCAACTGGGGCCACGCACACGATTTTGATACGCAAGCTTACCTAGACTTCTGGCTTAAGCTGAGCTCGGATAATTATAAAGAGGCAAAAAATGTCCATCCTCTAGATAAAGAGGCATGGCCCTTGCTACAGTTTGTGCCCGGGAAGCACATTGCTGACTTGGTTCCGTTTTATACAGCGCATCCACCACAAACCCCAAGCACGCTACGGCTGATGTGGGAGAATTCGTTGTGGGCCTCGCGACTAAGGCGGGTGCTCCGCCTTAAGTAAGATATATAACCCGTTTAGCTGACTTTTGCAGTATGTCCGCCTCGTGCGCTTTCCATCTAGGTATAACATTTGATCAGAACTATCTGGATCAATTTTATGCCCTGACTACCTCCATTTTTGTCAGCAACCCTAACAAGCCAATCGCAATCCATGCTATTGCAACCGGCATTCAGCCTGCAGATAAAGCTAAGATTGAAGAACACGTACAGGCTCATAACTCAACCATCTCCTTTTATCAAATTGACGAAAGTTTAATTTCTCAATTCGTATTAGGCAGCAAGTGGACTGTTGCCGTCTACTATCGACTCTTCTTTGCATTTCTAGTACCTGAATCAGTAGAGTATCTGCTTTATATTGACAGCGACACGTTGGTAGTGGGCGATTTAAGTCTGTTTACTCAGATTGATCTAGGTACCTGCCCTGTGGCAGCGGTATATGACAACTGGGTAAAGACACAGCCTTTGTTAGGTATTACGGAAGAAGGGCAATATTTCAATTCGGGCGTACTCTACATGCACATGAAAGAGTGGCGCCGGCAGCGAATTTCTGAGCAAGCACTACAGTATTTGCAGCAGTACCCGGAGCGCATTAAGTATGTAGACCAATGTGCGCTGAATGCAGTGTTGCGTAACAACTGGAAAAAAATCGACAGCCGATTTAATACCCTACACTCCTATGTACCGGAGATGCTGCCGCGCCAGGAATTTGAAACGTACCTAGCCGATAAGGTGATTTTGCATTTCACCTTACATAGGCCCTGGGCCATGTTGTGTCAGAACCGTTTTCGTTACCTGTACCACCGTTATCTACAACAGTCACCTAGTAATCGAAAAGAACTTTACACTGATTTTGCTCTGAATAAGGTGCCATCTTTGCTGCGCATTCGTCTTCGAGAGCTATACATCGACAATCCGGCTCTAGGCAGACAGTGGCGGCGCCTCAAAGCTAAACTACGCTAGGTAAGGTAGCCCATGCCTAAAATTAATCTGTGAGAATGGCCGTAGCTTCGTTGGTATCAGTAGTAATTCCGTGCTATAACGCGGAGATGTATATCGCCGCTACCCTGCAATCAGTTCTGCAACAAACCTACCCAGCAGTGGAGGTAATTGTGGTAGATGATGGTTCAAAAGACGGGTCGGCTAAAATTGTAGCGGATATTGCCCGCGCTGACCAGCGAGTACGTCTGCATTCCAAACCAAACTCGGGTGTGGCCGATTCGCGTAATGTAGGTATTACGCTGGCTCAAGGGACATACATCGCTTTCTTGGATGCTGATGATTTGTTTGAGCCGGAGAATCTTGCTCGCAAGGTGGCGTATTTGGAGCAGCACCCGCAAACCAGGCTGGTTCATTCGGCGGAGGAGCGGTTTCAATCCGAAACCAATCAAACAGTAGAAATTATCCAGGGTAAAGGGGGGCACGTGTTACCCCTGCTGCTGGAAATGAGCACTACCGTTATTCACAGCCCTTCTAGTGTAGTGGTGCACCGAAGTGTGCTGGATGAAGCCGGATACTTTGATACCAAGCTCTCAACCTCGGCCGACTGGGAAATGTGGGTGCGCCTAGCGCGGTGCACAGAATTTGGTTACCTACCTCACACCCTAGTCCGCTACCGTATTCATGGCCAGCAGATGCATAATAACATTCCATTGATGGAACGGGATATGCTCTATGCTTTTACGAAGCTACACCAAGAAGGAGCGTATTTCCCGTCGGAAACGTACTACCGGCAGTGCTTGGCTAACTTGTATTTGATTCTAGCTGCCTGCTACCGCGGCGATATGCATGACAACGCGCGGTTTCTACGCTTTCTAGCCAAATCCATTTCCACCGATATGCGTCCGCTGTGGCGGCGGCTGTGGCGGTCTGGCACAGCGGCCTAATTCATCTGTCACCTGGGTAGAACAGCAGCCTAGCTGTTTCAACCAGGCATAACCTTTTCATTGCCCATGTGCGGTATTGCTGGTTTTCTGAATCGTACGTCGGCATCTCCTCTCACCGAAGAGATGCTGCGCAATATGACTACGTGTCTGGCCCACCGCGGCCCTGATGCCGACGGTTTCTACTTCGATGGCCAAGTAGGGCTGGGCCATCGACGCCTAAGTATACTTGACCTTTCTTCGGCGGCAAACCAGCCAATGTTTTCGCACAATGATCGGTTTGTAACTATATTCAATGGTGAGGTCTATAACTTCCAGGAAATAAGAGACCGACTAGGCTTGCAAATGCGAACTACTTCCGACACGGAAGTAATTCTGGAGGCGTTTGTGAAGTTGGGACCTGACTTTGTGCAGGAGTTGAATGGAATGTTTGCTATTACAATCTACGACAAGCAAACTGGGCAGTTGGATGTGTTCCGGGACCGGCTGGGAAAAAAGCCGATCTACTATTATCTGGACGCCAACACGTTTGGCTTTGCTTCTGAGCTAAAGTCACTGGTAAATCTTGCGCCCATCCGGCAGAGGTTAACGGTTGATAAAGAAGCAGTCAATCAGTTTCTGTACCTAGGCTACATTCCCCGGCCTCGATCTATTTATAACGAAATAAAGAAGATGGACTCGGGTGCGCATATCCGGGTGAATGCCACTGAGTTTAAGGAGTCTAGGTATTGGAAGTTAGAAGACAAGGTCAGGGCGGAAGTGCTGAGCGACGAACAAGAGGCTAAAAAGCAGCTGCACGACCTCATTCGCACCTCGGTACAGTACCGCATGATTGCAGACGTACCCTTTGGTACGTTCCTAAGCGGTGGTATCGATTCTAGCCTAGTGACTGCTATGGCGCAGGATGTGTCTGCTACGCCGGTGAAGACGTTCTCTATCGGCTTTGACTCGGCGAAGCACAATGAGTCGAGCTATGCTGCTGCAGTGGCCACACATTTGGTACTGACCACCATAGCTTCACCGTAACAGAACGTGAGGCGCGCGACAGCATGGCGGAGCTGGCGACCATTTACGATGAGCCCTACGCCGACTCCTCGGCAGTGCCGACGCTGATGGTATCAAAACTAGCTCGGCAGCACGTCACGATGGCTTTGTCAGGGGACGGCGGCGACGAGCTATTTCATGGCTACGGTATGTATACTTGGGCAAACCGGTTGGCCAAGGGTAGTGTAAACTTACTGCGCCATCCGGCTCGATTGGTGATGCAGCAGATGAGCAACCGCTACAAGCGCGTGGCCGACCTGCTGAATTATCCGGCACAAGCGCGACTTCGCAGTCACATCTTCTCGCAAGAGCAGTATCTGTTTTCTGAAAAGGAAATTGAGAAGTTACTGCAACCAGGCATGAGCAACCTGCCAGCTCTGCCAGAGCAATGGCCTAGCCCCCGCACCCTTACGCCTGCTGAGCAACAAGCCATCTTTGATATGCAGTACTACCTGCAGGATGACTTGCTGGTAAAAGTGGACCGGGCATCAATGCGCTATTCCTTAGAGACAAGAGGGCCCTTGCTGGACTACCGCATTGCTGAGTTCGCACTCAACCTCGATCCAGCGTTGAAGGTAAAGAACGGGGTTAGTAAATACCTGCTTAAACAAGTGCTGTACGACTATGTGCCGGCACACATTTTTGATCGGCCTAAGTGGGGGTTCTCTATCCCACTCGGCACTTGGCTAAAAAAGGATCTTCATTATCTCATTGATGAATACCTGAGCCCGCAGGTCCTAGAGAAAGTAGGCTTCGTGCGTCCCAACGTTGTACGAGAGCTAGTGCAGCGCTTTGAAGCCGGCGAAGACCATCTTTACAATCGAGTATGGCTTCTTATTGTATTGCATCAATGGGCTGTCACGCACCAGTTGGGAGCTTAAGGGCCTTTTACTTTTTAGCATGAATTCTTCCGCCCCCCGCGTTCTGTTTATTTCCTACGATGGGATGACTGACCCATTAGGTCAGTCGCAAGTGCTACCCTATCTAGTAGGTCTGTCTAAAGCTGGCTACCAAATTACTCTGCTTTCCACAGAAAAGAAGGATCGGTACGCTCAGCACGAGAAAACCATTCGAAATATTACTGAAGGGGCTGGTATCCGTTGGGAGCATATCTTCTTCACGCGTAAACCACCGGTTTTGGCTAAGTTTTACGATCGGTACCAACTGCGAAAGAAGGCGCTAGCTCTGCATAAGGAGCTGCACTTTGACATGACTCACTGTCGTAGCTACGTAAGTGCTGAGGTAGGCTTGTTGCTGAAACGCGAGTTCGGAGTGAAGTTCCTGTTCGATATGCGCGGGTTCTGGGTCGATGAGCGGGTAGAAGGAGGTATGTGGAATCTTGAGAGTCCTATTTACCGCCGGGCATATCGTACTTATAAGCGTAAGGAAGCAGAATTCATAGCGGCAGCCGATGGTATTATCAGCCTTACCGAAAACGGTAAAGGAGAAATGCAAACGTGGCCATCCTATCCTGGTACTCCTATTACAGTGATACCGTGTAGCGCTGATTTTTCGGTATTCCCACTGCTGACACCTGAAGACCGCAAGACGGCTCGTCAGCAACTAGGATATGATGAAGATGCATTGGTGGTGAGCTATTTAGGTTCAATCGGTGCTTGGTACTTGCTGGATGAGATGCTGGCTCAGTTTGCGGTAATCAAGCAACTCAATCCTGGCGCTAAAATGCTTTTCGTTACGCAAGAACCGAAAGCCATGGTGCTTGCAGCAGCCAGGAAAATAGCTGGCCTGGAAGAAACTGATTTTCATGTTCTTCCTGCTACCCGTAAGGAGGTACCCAAGTTAGTTGCAGCCTCCAACTTGAATCTGTTCTTTATTAAGCAGAGCTACTCGAAAAAGGCCAGTTCGCCCACGAAGCTTGGCGAAATATTGGCAATGGGGCTTCCTGTAATCTGCAACGACGGTGTGGGAGATGTAGCAGACATTATCCGTCAGACAGATGGCGGCTCGGTAGTATCTACCTTGGATGCTGCAAGCTACGAAGCAGCGGCGCGCAGTATTCCTGAATTATTGCAAAAAGATGGAAGCCAATTGCGGCAAAAAGCACAGGAATATTACGACCTAGAAACAGCCATTGGCAGGTATACAAACGAGTACAAGCGGCTTCTCGACAACTAATTTGCCTCTGTATATTCTATTGTTGATAGAAAGCCAAAACCTGTTCAGCAATACATACTTGTTGCTCCTCGCTTAGCTCGTAATACAGCGGTAAACGAAGCAGGTGCTGAGCATAATACACTGTATTAGGCAAAGGAGGCCCCGTGTACGCGTGCTCGAAAAAAGGACTTGTATGCAAGGGCTGGTAGTGAAAAATGGCTAGGATATGGTGCGCACGTAAATGGTGGATCAAAAGATCACGCTCTTTAGGTGAACGGCAGAGTAGGTAGAAAATGTGGGCGTTATGTGCTTGAGCATAACTGGGTATAAGCGGTAGCTTAACCCCTATGCTCATTAAGGGAGCCAATGCCTGTTGATATACATTCCACTGTTGTAACCTGCGTTTCGATATTCTAAGCCGATTGTCCAATTGTGCGCAAAGGAAAGCTGCCGTTAGTTCAGACGGTAGGAAAGAAGAGCCAATATCTACCCACTCGTACTTAGCTGTTTCACCCCTGGAAAAGGCGGCCCGATTAGTTCCTTTCTCCCATAGGATTTCAGCTCTTTCCGCGAACTGATTATCATTTATAGCCAACAGTCCACCTTCACCCGCACTGATATTTTTAGTCTCATGGAAGGAAAAAGCTGCTAAGTGACCAATTGTCCCTAAACGACGACTTCCATGGTATGATTCTATAGCTTGGGCAGCATCTTCAATTAAGATCAGGTTATGCTGGCTCACTAGGCTCGAGATGAAATCCATGTCACAAGCGACTCCAGCGTAGTGCACTACAACGATTGCACGGGTACGAGGTGTGATCAAACGAGCAATTTCACCAGGATCAATGTTGGGATGCTCAGGGCTGCTATCAGCAAACACCAACGTAGCTCCACGTAGCAGGAAGGCGTTGGCCGTAGAGGTGAAAGTGAATGATGGTAGAATAACCTCGTCGCCAGGTTGTAGATTTAACAGCAGAGCCGCCATCTCCAGCGCTGCAGTACCACTGTTGGTTAGCAAAGCACGCGCAAACCCATACTCTTCTTCGAAGAAGCGTTGACACCGCTGAGTGAAAATTCCGTTGCCGGAAAGCTTACCAGCTGATACTGCTTCTGCAATGTTATGCAGCTCAGACCCTGATAAATAGGGTTTGTTAAAAGGAATGAGAATATCGGACGGGATCATACCGGCGTGGTGGTTTCTGCTACCACGAATAAAGGGCGTGCACGGACGCCTTCGAATGTTTTTCCTACGTACAGCCCGACGACACCCAGCACCGTGATTAGTATGCCGGAGAAAAAGCTTATGGATACAATAAGACTAGCGTACCCTAACACATCAATCTTACCAAGCAGCGCGCGAGTGAGCATTATTAATCCTAAAAGAAATGCGCCGCTAGCGAGCAGCAAACCAAAGTAGACCGTTAGCCGCAAGG
>NZ_JZIR02000089.1:0-7360 GCF_000961955.2 Hymenobacter sp. AT01-02 | reverse complement strand
TTGCCTTTCAGCACAGCCGCCGGCTGAAAACTCGATAGGTAAAAACGCGGGGTAACTGCCCGCCAGTAGCCCCGTACCCAGCGCTAGCGCCAGGCCGGCCCCCACCAGCTGCGGCTCCCAGTGCAAGGCCAGCGGCTTGCCCGTCAGCTCGCTGAACTGCGGGAGCACGAGCTGCACCAGCCCCACGGCCACGACCAGGGCCAGCAAGGCCATCACCACGGACTCGGTCAGGTACTGCCCCACCAGCGCGGCGCGGCTTGCCCCCCAGGGCCTTGCGAATGCCCACTTCCTTTACCCGCCGTGAGGCCTTGGCGGTGAACAGGTTCATAAAATTGATGCTAGCAATCACCAGAATGAGCCCGGCAATTAGGGCAAACAGCTGCACGTAGACAATGCGCCCCCCGGTGGCGACGCCGTTTTCGTAGGTGCCGTGCAGGTACCCCGCCGCGAACGGCCGCACGAACAGCGTGCGCCCCTGGGCCTGGGCCTGCGCGCTTTTGGTCTTCAGCACCCCCGCCAACTTGGCTTGAAACTGCGCGGGGTCGGCCCCCTCCTTCAAGGCCAGGTAGGTGTTGAAGGGGCCTTCGTCATCCCACTTGACGGTCTCGTTCATGTGCATCATGTCCTTGAACGAGGCAAACGGCAGCACGCAATCAAACTGCTCGGACGAGTTGCGCGGCACCCCGGCAAACACTCCGGCCACCAGGCAGGTCTGTTTTAAGTCGGCCATTTGCCATTCCACGGCTTTGCCCAAGCTATTCTGTGGCGACCGAAAAAGCTTAGTTGCCAAGGCCTCAGAGAGTACAATTCCATTTTTATCTTGCAGTACCGTGGCGGGGGTGCCCACCAGCAGGGGGTAGGAAAACAGCTGGAAGAAGGCGGGGTCCGCGTATTTGGGGGCGGCATTCAGGTGCTGGCCGCCCGCCACCAGCGTGAACCCGGGGAAGAATGGTACCGGCGTGGTGGTGGCCACCAATTCAATCTCCGGCATTTCCCGCCGCAGGGCCTCGGCCAGCAGCGGCATGGTACCGCCTTGGGTTTCGATGCCGGCGGCGGTGCGGCGGTTTTCCATCACCTGGTAGAGCCGGCCGTCCAGGGCGTGGTAGCGGTCGAAGCTGCGCTCGTCGCTTATCCAGAGGTAGATGAGCAGCGCGCAGGCCAGGCCGATCGAGAGGCCAATCAGGTTGATGAAGAACGTGCTTTTGAACCGCTTAAAGTTGCGGTAGAGGAGCAGCAGGGGGTAGGGAAGCATGGCCGAAGGAGGAGGAATCGGTTAGAATTGGCTGCGGCTGTTTTCCAGCACCACCTGCCCGTCGAGCAGGCGGATGACGCGCCGGGCGTACCGGGCATCGTGCTCAGAGTGCGTGACCATGAGCACGGTGGTGCCCGCCTCGTTCAATTCCGTCAGCAAGCCCAGCACATCGTGGCCGCTGGCCGAGTCGAGGTTGCCAGTGGGCTCGTCGGCCAGCAGCAGCGGTGGGGCGTTCACCACGGCGCGGGCCACGGCCACGCGCTGCTGCTGCCCACCCGAGAGCTGCAGCGGAAAGTGGTTGCGCCGATGCAGCAGCTGCATTTTCTCCAGCACCTGCTCCACCCGCTGACGCCGCTCGGCGGCCCCCACGCCGAGGTAGCGCAAGGGCAGCTCCACGTTTTCAAACACCGTCAGCTCGTCAATTAGGTTGAAACTCTGGAACACAAAGCCCAGACTGCGCTTGCGCAGCTCGGCCCGCTGCCGCTCGGAGTAGCGGCTGGTTTCGGTGCCCAGCAGCTGCAGGCTGCCGCCGTCGGGCTCGTCGAGTAGGCCCAGCAGGTTGAGCAGTGTCGATTTGCCGCAGCCCGAGGGGCCCATGATGGCCACAAATTCCCCCTGCTCCACCGTCAGCGAGACGTGGTTCAGCGCCTTGGTCTGCACCTCCTCGGTGCGGTACACCTTTTCCAGGTTTTCGGTCTTAATCATGCGTTTCAAGCTTTACTGGTCAATTTTAGTTACCTAGGGGCGGTCCTTATCCAGCACCAGCTCTTGCTGGTCGGCGTAACCTTCGTAGCTGGAGGTCACGACCTGGTCGCCGGGCTGTAAGCCCGCCAGCACTTCATAATAATCGGGGTTCTGCCGCCCGAGCCGGATGGCCACCCGCTCGGCCCGGGTGCCGTCGGCCGCCAGCTTAAACGCCCAGTTGCCCACGGTTTGCTGGTAAAAGCCGCCTTTAGGCAGCAGCACCGCCGGGGCCTTCGCACTCAGCGCCAGCCGGATGGGCAAGGTCTGGCCCCGCCGTAGGCCCGGCGGCGGGGTACCGGTAAAGGCCAGGTCAATTTGCACGCCTTTGGCCACTTGCGCGAAGATTTTGGTCACGCGCAAGGCATACGCCTGGCCATCCACCACCACTTCGCCCACCTGGCCGGCCGCGATGCGGGCAATATAAAATTCGTCCACGGCGGCGTGTAGCTTCACGCCCGCCAGCGCGTCAATCTGCCTAGGCGCTGGCCTCGGTTTTTAGCCTCGGCCCACTTCCGCGGCCAGCGAGCTGAGCCGCCCGCCGACCGGGGCCCGCAGCAGCAGGTCGTCCATCTTGCGCCGCATCAGGGCCAGGTTGCTGGTCATGCGCTGTACCGACTCTTGCATGGTGCTCAGCTGCTGTTGCATAGCCAGCGAATCCTGGCGCAAGGTCTGCTGCGTCAGTTGTCGCCGGCGCCGCTGGTAGCGGTAGGCATTCTGGCTCTGCAAGTAGTCCTGCCGCGCAATCACCTTCTGGTCGTAGAGCACCTGGTTGGTGTCAAACACCCGCCGGGCCTCGGCCAGCTGGAAATCGATGTCGGCTAGCTGGTTTTGGCGCAGGATGCGGTTTTGCAGCAGTTGATTGCGGGTATTGCGCAGGTTGTTCATCAGGTCGTACACGGCCGTTTCGCGGTTTACCATTTCCAGCTGCAGGTCGGGGTTGGCTAGCCGCAGCAACGGCTGGCCCGCCGTTAGGGTCGCGCCTTCTTCCACCAGTACCTGCTGCACCATGCCGGCCTCCGCCGCGTCCAGGTACACGGTGTGCAGGGGCTGCACTACCCCGTCGATAGCCGTAAATTCTTGAAAATTACCTTGGGTAACGGGGCTGATGGTCAGCCGGCTGGCCGCGACGTGCAGCCGCTGGCCTGGCCTAGGCCAGTAGAGGCTGGCTGCGCCTGTCCCGGCCAATACCAGCACTCCTAGCCACCACCAGCGGGTGATAAACCACCATTTTTTCTTCGGTATCAGGCTATCCATTTGTTCGGCGCAGGAAATAGCAGTAAAAAGCTAGTGACCGGAAGTGCCAAGAACGGTGCCTTACTCACAAACCCTTGCTAATCAGCAGACTGGTTCAGAAACCCGAGAGAAAGCGGTTGCCGACTGTCCGGTTTTGATACAGTTGACCGTTCGGTTCTGATACAGTCCGAATCTATTGCTAGGCAGAGAACAGCCTGGCCGACTGAAACCCAGTATTTTCCAAGGCCTGCACGGTTTGTGTGCCTTGGGTTGGGACGGGTGCCAGCCAGCCCCGACTTTTACAGTTTACCAAGCCTATTTTCATGAATCTTAAGCACGCCCGCATTCTGGTGGTAGACGATGAGCCCGATGTGCTGTTCGCCCTCAAGCTGCTGCTCAAAACGGAGGTGCGGGAAGTCGTGACGGAAAAAAACCCGGAGCTGCTGCTCTCCCGGCTCCGCCAGCAGCACTTCGACGCTGTGCTGCTCGACATGAACTACCGCAGCGGGCAGGCGACGGGCAACGAGGCTTTTACTGGCTCGGCCGCATTTTGGAGCACGCCCCCACCACGGCCGTTGTCCTCATTACGGCCTATGGCGACGTGCGCACGGCGGTCCGCGCCCTGAAAGCCGGGGCCACCGACTTCCTGCTCAAGCCCTGGCACAACGAACAGCTGCTGCAAACGCTGGCCGCCGCCCTACCTAAAACCGGCCGCAAAAATGGGGGCAGTCCGAAAAAAGCAGCCGGGCCGGCTGCTGCTACTGTTCTCCTGGGCGAGTCGGCCGCCATGCAGGAAGTACGCGCTATTATTGAAAAGGTCGCCCCAACTGAGGCCAACGTGCTGCTATTGGGCGAGAACGGTACCGGCAAAGAATTAGTCGCCAAGTCCCTACACGAGCAGTCGCGCCGCGCCGCCCGGGCCTTTGTGGCCGCCGACGTAGCCGCCCTCAGCGAGGGGCTATTTGAAAGCGAGCTGTTTGGGCACACCAAGGGCGCGTTCACGGATGCGCAGGCCAGCCGCGTGGGCCGGTTCGAGGCGGCCACCGGCGGAACCTTGTTTCTGGATGAGATTGGCAACATTGGCCTGCCGCAGCAAGCCAAGCTGCTCACGGCCCTGCAAAACCGCCAGGTGGTGCCCGTGGGGAGCAATACCCCCGTACCGGTAGACATCCGGCTATTGTCGGCCACCAACGCCCCCTTGCACGCCCTGGTAGCCCGCGGTGCTTTCCGCCAGGACCTGATGTACCGCCTCAATACGGTCGAAATTACGCTGCCACCCCTGCGCGAGCGGGGCGACGACGTCCTACTGCTGGCCCAGCACTTCGCGCAGGTGTACGCCATCGGCAACCGGCAACCCGTGCCGGAATTCAGTGCCGCTGCCCTGCGCAAGCTCCAGGAGCACACCTGGCCCGGCAACGTGCGGGAGCTGCAACACGCGGTGGAGCGGGCCGTTATCCTAGGGGCCGGTCCCGTGCTGCTTCCGACCGATTTCTCGTTTCGAAACTCCGAATCGGCAACTGCTTCCGCGTCGGCGGTAGCTGCGACCGTGGCTGAGCAGCCGCTGCCATTGCTGGAAGTAGAAAAAGCCACCATCCAGAAGGCCATTGAGCGCCATCAGGGCAACCTCACCAAAGCGGCCAAGGAGCTGGGCCTCACCCGCACCGCCCTCTACCGTCGGCTCGACAAGCATGATATATAATAGCCTGGATGCTCGCCTGCTGGGACGATTAGTACTGCTGCTAGCCGCGCTGGCCGCGAGCGGATACGCCGCGCTGCACCACGCCTATGGGTCAGCCCTAGGGGCTCTGGTGCTGCTGGTAGTGCTAGTCCTGGACCTAACCCGCTACCTGACGCGCGGCCAACAGGCCCTGGCCGACTTCACCCTGGCCCTCCAGTACCGGGATTTTTCGCGGCAGTACCCGGCGCAGTCCGTCCCGGCGTCGCTGCGGCCCTTGCACGAGGCTTTCAACCAGGTGAACGCCACGTTTCGGGAGCTGCGGGCCGAGCAGGAAGCGCAGTTTCAGTACCTGCAAACTATCCTAGCGCTGCTCGATACGGGTATCGTGTCCTACGACGCGGCGGGCACCGTGGGCTGGGTAAACGAGGCGTTCAAACAGACACTGCACCTGCCGTACCTGAAAAATATTCGGGCGCTGCAATCCCGGCAGCCGGTCCTCTACGAGGCCATCTGCCGGGCGGCTCCCGGCCAGCCCGTGGTGGTGAAACTGACGGTAGGCCTCCAAACGGTGCAGCTGCTCGTATCGACCACCCAGTTTAAGCTAAGAGGCGAAGCCTTTACCCTCCTGGCCTTTAAAAACGTGAGCCAGGCCCTAGCGGATACCGAAACGGCCGCCTGGCAGCAGCTGCTACGGGTGATGACGCATGAAATCATGAACTCAGTTGCCCCCATTGCTTCGCTGGCGGATTCGTTGGGTCGCCACGTGCAGCGCGCCCGGCAGCAGGAAACCTCCGCTGAGTTGCTCGACGACGTGGGCACCGGCATTCGCATCATCCAGCAGCGCAGCGAAGGGCTGCTGCGCTTCGCCCAGGTGTACCGGGACTTTAGCACCCTGGCCTCGCCGCAGCGCACGACCCTTTACGTGCAGGAATTGCTGCAGGCCACTCGGCAGCTGCTAGCGCAGCAGCTGACCGCGCAAGGCATTGAGGTTACCTTGAGCGTCCGGCCCGGGCACCTCACCCTGCACGCCGACGGCCCTCTGCTGGAGCAAGTGCTCATCAATCTGGTGCTCAATGCGGCGCAGGCAGTCACACAAACCCCCAACCCTCACATTAGTCTGCTGGCTTGGTCCGATGAACAGGAACGGATAGTTATCGAGGTGAAGGACAATGGGAGTGGTATTACTGCCGACGTACTGAACAACATCTTTATCCCTTTTTTCACCACTCGCCCCAACGGTTCCGGGATTGGGCTGAGTCTGGCTAAGCAAATCATGCTGCTGCACCAGGGCAGCATCCAAGTCCATTCCGTGGTAGGGCAGGTAGTGCATTTCAGCTGTGGTTTCCCTCCTCGGTTACCTTTTGAGAACTCTTTCGGTATAAGCACTCCTGTTACTTCCTGGTCATGCTACAAGCAGTTCTTTCGTTGTTCACGTTTTCATCCGTTCTGTTTGGCTGTTCCTCGTGCCAGAAGGACAATGTCTCCAGTCAGCTTACTACGCCTACTAACGCCCTTATGAACGGCAGTCGCATTCTCGTTAAGATCGGGATGAGCACCTTCCGCGCTACGCTCCAGGACAACCCGACGGCCTTTGAAGCCCTGCTGCCATTAACCGTACCGATGACGGAGCTGAATGGAAACGAGAAGTACGCGGACTTGCTAGGCCCTCTAGATCACTTCAATTGTAAGCCCTGATACCTCTTCTTGGGCCTCCCGTAAAGTCGCTAAGGTTTTATCGGCATAGTCACCTAAAGCACGCTGACTAATTGCAAAGTCGAGCCATTGAATTGTTATAGGCGTTTCTACATCAGCTCGTAAGCAGTCCCAAAGCGCGTCTAGATTCTCCCCGTAGTAGTCAGGAAATCCTAGACGCTCCTTCAAGTGAGCATGTAAGGCCTCCTAGTCGGTCATTTCGGCTCCAAGCAACTGTACGGTCATCTGTCTCTCATCATTTTTAGGCGAGGTTGGAACAAGGTATAAGCTTTACATACCTACTCCACCACTGCGGCTCCCATCCAACAGCACCAACGGGTTTTCTAGCGTTTCCCGCTTCTTGAGGTGTGGTTAAACAAATAGGAAAAACCTCCGACTTAGCTAAACGTTGAAAGGGCTTGAAAAACCCGACTGCTGGCCTTGGACCAAGAAGCCCCATTTATTGTGGGCGCGTACTAGTCAGCCTATCGGTAAGGGTACCTCGATTACCCCAAACATCAGACAGGCCCCAAGGGAATATACCGTGGGGCCTGTCTGGTGCTAGTTCGGTTGCAAAGGCTTGTTACTTCTTATCTCCTGCCTGGGCATAAACGCCTGCAAAAGCCTGCGTAAAAGGGCAAATTTCGCTTGCAACTACGGGTTGGATGTGCGGCTGCGCAGGGCTAGATGAGGGACGAATGCAATGGCCCGCCCGGCCCCCATTTCTGGGGCTGGGCGGGCCACCTTTCGAAAAAGCTAGG
>NZ_JZIR02000088.1:0-1356 GCF_000961955.2 Hymenobacter sp. AT01-02 | reverse complement strand
AATGATGCGCACTTCCCGGGTGAAGGCCAGGGGGGCTCCCGTGCGGTCAGTCAGGGGGGCGTCGGTCGTTAGGTTGTACTGCTGTCCGAGGAGGAAGCCCACGTTCTGACGCTTGCCGGGATTCAGCGGGCCATTCTTGTAGGTATACACCGCACCCCGTCTGATGTCACTCGCCCCAAACTTGTCGTAGAAGCTGGGTAGCGCAGCCGGCCCGTTGTAGCCACTAGGCGACATGTTGTAGTGGGAAATAAACCGCCACAGGTCAAACTGGGCGCCGCTGCTCACGCCGCCAATGTTTAGCTCCGTAAAGATGTTCTCCGTGCCGATGGCCGTGTTATCGGGGGCGAAGTTGTCAAAGTAGTTGGTGGCAAACTGGTAGCGCCCGGAGTTGATAATCTGGTCGGCCAGGGTAATCACCTGGTTCATGTCGGCGGCGGCAAACGTGGGCGTCTGGCGGTTGGCGTACACGCCCCGGTTGAGGTAGCACTTCATAAGCAAGCCCCGCGCCGCATCCTTATTGGCCCGGTAGGCCGGCCCGTCGGGCAAGTTGGTCAGCACGGCATTCACCTCACTAATAATGAAGTCGAGGGCTTCCGTGCCTTGCGCACACGGGCATTAGCAGCCACACTCTCGCCGGGCTCCCGGTAGGGTACTTGGTCAAATAGGTCCAGAGTCCAGTACATGGCCCAGGCCCGCAGGAAGCGAGCTTCGGCCTGCTGCTGGACAGAGGCACTAAACTCGGGCCGCAGCACGTCGTTGGCGGCAAATACTACCCCGCCCAGGTTGGCAAAGGCGTCGCGAATTTGGCTGTGGTTGGCGTCCCAGGTGTGCAGGTGCAGCTGGCGCCACACGCCGTTGTCGTCCCAGTCGCCGGCCCGGGTAGGCATAATGCGCTCATCGGTGGTTACTTCCGAGAGGGCAAATACCTGAGTAGCGCCCTGAAACGGGCTACGCATGGAGGTGTACACGCCATCGAGTAAGGAAGCCGCGTTACCTGTCCTCACCTGGTCGGGCGTAAGGGAGCCCTGAAATTCTTCGTTTATCTCGCAGCTGCCGGCTAGTTGAAGCACAGTCAGCAAGGCCGCCGCGCTGAGTATCTTTTTCATAAAAAATGGATCAGGGGTGGTTTACAGAGAGAAATTGACGCCGAACGTGAAGGTGCGCGCCGTGGGGTAGCCCGTGTAGTCGATGCCGGCCGAAGGGACCACACCAAATGCCTTATTGGTGTTTACCTCCGGGTCGAAGCCGCGGTACTTGGTAATGACAAAGAGGTTCTGGCCGATGGCATACACGCTGGCACCCTTAAAGGCTTTGCCCAGGTCGCGAGGGCGTAGGACAGCGTCACGTTGGAGAGGC
>NZ_JZIR02000087.1:0-1227 GCF_000961955.2 Hymenobacter sp. AT01-02 | reverse complement strand
CGCCCGCTCCCGCTAAGCAGGCCGTGAGGCCATAGGTTACAATCATGGGGAGGGCGTCGGGGGTATCGAGCCGCTTATAGCCGTAGTCGGAGGCGTCTACCTTGTCCGAATCGAACGGCCCAATGGGGGGGTCGGGCAGGTGGTGAATGATGCCGGTTTGATAGAGGCTTACTATCTGGCCGGCAGCCACGCCGAGCAGGGAGAGGCCAATAATCCAGCGGCGGCGCTTGAGGTCAGCGCTTTTGCCATGTCGAAGTTCAAGGCTTAGTTGGGTAGGATCCATCGTAAAAATGCGGTACAAGTGTAGTGCTCATTCCGCCTACGAGAATCTGCGGGGCCAGGGTTCCGGTGGCGCTTGGCATAGGTGCGCTACCCAGCGGCGGTAAGCCGACGATAGCGCACCTGTGCCGGATGGCTTTTATCGGCGTAGAACTCAAAGTTTTCGATGCGAAAGCGTACCTCCGTGGGCCGCCGGGGCGCTCGAAACTTGCTCATCTGGCGGAAGGCCACTTCCTGCGTTAGCGTGGGGTCTTGCTTATTAAGCAGACGTAGCCCCTTCGCCTCGTCCAACAAATAGTAAGTCTGGTTTTGCCAAACGTAATGACGGGGCACCAGGTAGCCCATGCCCACCGAGAATCCTTGGTAGCGGAAGCTGGTGAGTACCCGCCCCTGTATGGTTTGCACAAACGCATTGGGTGCCCGTTGTAGTTGGTTGGGCACCACAAACTCCATTGTTTCAGTTCCGTCCTTGGCTCTGGCCATCTGGTACTCGCCGTAGGAGTAAATGGTGAGCAATGTGCTGTCGGACAGGAAACGAGCCAGGGCTATATCGGCCTGCGGCTTCTGCAAGCGCAGGGGCGGCTGCCCCACCCGCAGAAGCTGGGAGCACGTAAGCAGGGCCCGCCCATTGGGGGACGGCTGGGGCTCACAATCGGCCCGGCCTTCGCCAAACTGATTGCCAAAGTGCAGCTCCCGCAGTTCCCCCTGCATATCCAAGAGCATGAAAATATAGCCGCCTACGTCGCTGTTTGGAATGTTAATATCCTGCCAGAAGGCCAGCCCTCCTAGCTGTGGGAAGTAGCCTAAAAACCGGGGTGGGTGCGGTTCACTTACCACTACCATGTCGGGTACGGCCACGCGGTAGAAGTCTGCTTTCTTCAACTCCCGCCGAAACACGCGCTGCCCCGTAGCGGCCGTGAGCGTGATAATATAGCGCCCATCAGGACC
>NZ_JZIR02000086.1:0-18603 GCF_000961955.2 Hymenobacter sp. AT01-02 | reverse complement strand
TGCCGCCTTTTTTGGTATTTGTAATGGCTGAAACAGAAACGGCGTGGACTGCCTAGATTTTGCCTAAATACCCTACCATTAGCTTCGCAGCTTTTGCTGCTGCACGTTGCTGGCCTAGCTTCTCACGAATTTCAGCGTAGCCGGCTTTCTGCTCGGCAATGAATCCTTCATCAGCCGTAATTTTCTTGAGTTCCGCAACCAGGTTGCGGGAGTTGAACTCACTTTGGATAAGTTCTTTGACTACCTCCTTACCCGCAATGAGATTTACCAGCGAAATATACGGCACCTTGATAACGGCTTTGCTGATGGTGTACGACACCGCACTCGTGCGGTAGCATACCACCTGAGGAACATCAAATAAAGCTGTTTCGAGGGTGGCGGTACCGCTGGTTACTAAAGCGGCCGTAGCATGAGCCAGCAGATCATAGGTTTGATCAAAGAGAATCCGGACGTTGTTACGCTCGAAATTGGCGTAGTAGTTCCGGTCGAGGTTGTCGACGCCTGCCACGATGAACTGATAATCGAGGAAGGGTGGCAGGATGGCTACCATCTCATAGAGCATCTCTTCAATTTCCTGCTTACGCGAGCCTGGCAGCACCGCAATAATGGGGCGCATAGGGTCTAGCCCGTTCCGTTCGTGAAAATCGTCGGTCTTGCGGTGCTCACCTACCGCATCGGCGGTAGGGTTCCCGATGTAGTCAACTTTGTAATCGAAGCGTTGGTAGAACTCTTCCTCGAAGGGCAGTATGACAAACATCTTGTCTACTAGTGCCTTCACCTTATGTACCCGTCCTTGGTTCCAGGCCCATATTTTAGGTGAGATGTAGTAGAATACCTTTACCCCATTAGCCTTAGCAAACTTGGCTACCCGCATGTTGAACCCGGCATAATCTACCAGAATCACTACGTCGGGTTTGTAAGTCAACAGGTCTTGCTGACATTCTTTCAGGTAGCCCCGGAATTTTAGGATGCTAGTAGCAGCCTCCCAAAACCCCATGATGGCCATCTCCTGGTAGTGGTGAACCAGTTCGCCACCTGCGGCTTGCATCATATCGCCGCCCCAGCAACGAAACTCGGCTTGGGGGTCCTGCTGACGCAACTCGCGCATAAGGTTAGCAGCGTGAAAGTCGCCGGAACGTTCGCCAGCTATCAGGTAGTATTTCATTGCAAGTAAAAACTGAGGACAAAAAAGTAGAAACGGAGGGGGCAGCTGGTGCTCTACAGCGTAGCACTTACCCCCTTCTGCTTCTCATTTTTTAATTGTCCTCGCCGAAGTATTCCACAAAGTTGCGAGGTGTTTCGTAGAGTTTGATGCTGTGCAACCGGGCTGGCGAGATACGTTCAATCTCAGGTTGGAGAATGTTCCAGAACGCAATTACTAGGTTTTCGGTGCTGGCCAGTTGGCCTTGCATGAAAGGCACGTCAATGTTCAGGTTCTTATGATCTACCTGATCTACTACGTGGGTACGAATAACCGTACTAAGCTGCTTAAGGTCAATAACAAACCCGGTTTCGGGATCGGGCTTGCCTTTGACGGTGACAATGAGGTCGTAATTGTGGCCATGCCAGTTGGCGTTGGCACAGGGGCCGAAGACTTCGCGGTTGCGCTCCTCACTCCAAGCAGGGTTGTAGAGCTTGTGGGCCGCATTGAAGTGCTCCTGTCGGCTGATGTATACCATAGTAGGGTGTTGATGTCTTACACGTTGGGGCCTTGGCTGGGGTGACGAATGAACTACCTGCCACGTACCACAAGCCGTGGCGTCCTACGCGCTAGACCCTTGTTTTCGCAGCAAATATACGAAGAACGGTACGCCGAACAGGGCAGTGACCAGTCCTACTGGTAGTCCGGCTGGTGGGTAGAGCAGGCGGGCCAGCAGGTCGCAGAGCAGCAGAAAGTTGCCGCCTAGCAGCGCACAGAACAGGAGGTTGGCTCGGCCCGTGACACCAAGAATCCAGCGGGTGAGGTGAGGAACCATGAGTCCTACGAAGCCCACTGGTCCACACAGCGCAACGGCACATCCCGTCAGCAAAGACGCCGTGATAAGTAGAATCCAGCGGGTGCGGGCTACGTGCACCCCCAAGGCCTGGGCCCTCTCCTCCCCTAGCAGTAAGATATTGAGGTCCTGCTGTACTACCACAAATACGCCCAGCGCTACCAGGAGCGCCCCAGCAGGATAGGGTAGCACGTCCCAACTGGCTTTCTCAAAACCGCCCATAGACCAGAACGTGATGGTGCGCAGCTTTTCCTGACTGCTAGCCAGAAACGTGAGCAGGCCTCCCAAGGCAGTAGTAAGCGAGCCAACTGCTACTCCCACCAACAGCATTTGGGTAGGTATAAGCTGCCCCCGCCGGGAGCCTAGCACAACGACCACCAGCGTAGTACACAGTGCCCCCAGCAGAGCGGCCACCGGAGGCAGGTAAATACCGCCAACAACCAGATTGGGGAGCAACGCAAACGTGAGAATAGCCCCCAGTGCTCCACCCGAAGCAGTGCCCAATAAATAGGGGTCGGCCATGGGGTTGTTCACCATGGCCTGCATGAGGTATCCGCTAAAGGCTAAGCCGCCGCCTGCTAGCAAGGCTAGCAGTAGGCGAGGCAGGCGCAACTCTATCAGCACTAACTGGGCTGGGTTTTGCGGATCATAGTGCAGCAGGGCTTGCCTGATGAGCGCGTAACTTGTTTCGTAGCTACCCACCCGCAGGCCCACAGCCAACAACACTACCGTTAGGAGCAAACTAGCCAAAATCCAGGGCAGAGCGGGCCGATTCATACAGGTGTAGCAGTAAAAGTGGCTAGCGTGGTGCTACCACTGATGCCGCGGAAGCTTGCACCAACCGGCGTAACTCCCGCACCGACTCCACTACCCGCGGCCCCGGGCGTTCCATCAGGTTGCCGGTGATTCCGAATACGTGCCGCGACTGATACGCCCCGATGCGCCGAAGCTCAGGATACTTCCGAAAAAAGGAGCTGTCTAGCTTTTCAAAGCTTCCGCCAATAAGCATGTCGGGATTCAGCTTCAGGATATACTCGCGGGTGAGGGCTGGGTAGGGCTGGGCAAACTTTTCCGTCACGGCGTTTTGCCCGCCTGCCAGCCTGATTTTGTCAGTAAATAGCGTGTTTTGGCCATACACGTAGATGGGGTCCTGCCAGGTGATGGCTAGTACGCGTGGCGCCACCGCGACCGAAGCTGGTGCTGTCACAGCGCGCAGCTCAGCACGCAGGGAGTCTGTGAGGCGGCGGGCTTGTGGCTCACGGTGTAAGATCTGGCCAATGGTCAGCAAACCTGTGAACACATCTTCTACCTTCTCGAAGCGTTGATAATAGACGGGTATGCCAAATTTCTCTAGCCGCGCCGCATCGTCGGGTGAGGTTATACCCTCCACGGTAAAGATGATATCCGGGTGCAGGGCTACCAGGCGCTCCATGTCGAGGGGGTAGCTGCTAATCACAGGCTTGCGTAAGGCCGCAGCAGGATAGTCGCATACTTGGGTGCGCGCCACGATGGTAGCGGTATCGGCCACGGCGAAGAGCATTTCGGTGGCCGAGGGAGCTAGCCCCATAATACGGCGCGGGTTGGCAGGTACCGTTAGGGAGCGGCCCAAGTCATCGGTGAGGTGCTGCGGCGCGGCCGCGGCGGGCGTCTTGGAAGCTGGTTTGTCGGGATTACAGGCAAATAGTACCAGCAAGAGCGGTAGCAGGCGGGCGAAACGGCGGCGTGGAGGCATGCAAGCAAAGGTAAGGGCGGCGAGGTATTAGCCGATTTGTAGCCGCAGTGAGCTGCAGCTCGTATAGCCGCGCAAGGTCAACCAGACTCCAATCTGATTGTTGTACTCTCTTTTGCAAGCTACCACTGCCAAGCTTACGCGGTGTCTGCCTACTTTTGCCCAAATTTCTGCCCTATGATAGTCGTTACCGGAGCCGCCGGCTTTATTGCCAGCTGTCTTGTCACCCGCCTCAATGCCGCCAACTTCAACGATATCGTGGTGGTGGACAACTTCAATGAGGAGCGCAAGCTTGCCAACCTGAAAGGAAAGCACCTGCGTGAGTATGTAGACCGTGAAGAATTTTTTGAGTGGCTGGATGCCAACCACGAGCAAGTGGAGTTCATTTTCCACCTAGGAGCTCGCACGGACACGACCGAACAGAACCGCGACGTGCTCAACGTCCTCAACCTAGACTACTCCAAGAAAATGTGGCAGGCCTGCGTACGCTACCAGTTGCCGCTGGTGTACGCATCATCTGCCGCTACCTATGGGTCGGGCACTCTGGCTACTCTGATGAGGATGCCCTCCTACCTCTACTTCGCCCCCTAAACCCCTACGGCGACTCGAAGAATGATTTTGACAACTGGGCCGTAAGCCAGCCCGAAAAGCCTTTTTTCTGGGCCGGGTTGAAGTTCTTCAATGTATATGGTCCCAACGAATACCATAAGGGACGCATGGCTTCCGTCATTCTGCACGCCTACCGTCAAATCTTAGACACCGGCTCGATGACCTTGTTCCGTTCGCACAACCCAGAGTATGCCGACGGAGAGCAGCAGCGCGACTTTGTATATGTGAAAGACGTGGTAGACGTGTGCTACTTCCTGATGCACAACCGACAGCACTCCGGCATTTATAACTTAGGCACTGGCGAGGCACGCACTTTCCTCGATCTTACCCTGAACACCTTCGCAGCCCTCGACCGCACGGCTGACATCCGATTCCGGGATACGCCCGAAGATATTCGCGACACCTACCAATACTTTACCCAAGCCGATATGAGCAAGCTGCGCAGCATTGGCTACACCCAGCCCTTTACCCGCCTGGAGGACGGCATTTCGGACTACGTGCGCAATTACTTAGTGCCGGGCCAGTACTTGTAAGCCTACTTTTTGAAACCCGATCAGGCCGCCTCTTCCTCACGTTGGAGGGGGCGGCCTGCATTATTTAGGGCCCACTGTTTAGTGTTTGTGCTACCTCTACCAAACTTACTGCACCTGCACAGCTAGGGCATAGCGTCGCCCTTCCGCCAGGAGTTGTACGTAGTACACACCTTGCGGAAGCGCCTGCCGGTTCCAGCGTAGCACGTGAGAACCGGCCGCTAGTGCACCCTCGTACAAGCGCGCAACCTCCTGCCCCGATGCGCTAACGACCCGCACTACTACTGGTCCCGCTGTTGGCAACTGCACCGTAACCTTGGCACTAGTCGTAAATGGGTTGGGAAGTACGCTAAGAATTTCTGTGCTAACGGGTTGCCGCAGGGTAAACTGCTCGATAAGCTGCCCACTACGCGTTATAAAGGCAAAGTGTAGACTATCGGGGCTGGCTTGCACACGCATAGCTCCATAATTACCCGTGTATCGGAACCGACTGCCTGGCACCGGCGCCAACGTGGAGTAGCGACTGTGACCGCCCAGCCCGTTCACTATGTAGGTGAGGCTATCTACCTGTAGGCGCTCATACTGGTGGTCGTGGCCAGCTAGCACCACGGAGGCTCCCCAGGCCCGGTAAGGCCACTGCAACGCAACTGTGCTACCGTGCGGGCCTGAAGAGTAGGGCGCATGATGCATGTACACAACCTTCCACGGCTCGGTGGCCGCTGCTAGTCTCGCTCGCAACCAGCGCGCCTGCACCGATTCGCTGGTATTGCCGTCGGGTTCGGTTTCGTCGCTATTCAATACAAAGAAGTGCACGTTGCCACGCACAAAATCATAATACCGCTCGTTACCAGGCAGCGTGAAGTAGTCGAAGTAGGGTTGCCCAAGCGACGTATATAAATCATGATTGCCTAAGCTGGGGAAAAACCGAGGAGTACTAGAGCCCGCCCCATAGCTACCCTTGTAGTTATTGATGTATCTGTGGTAGAACTGCCCAATGTTGGCATCAATAGTAGCGGCACTTCCTCTCTCATAATTGTTGTCGCCCATGGTAATGATAAACTCCGGCTGCCAGCTATTTATCAATTTGGCTACATCTCCTTCTGTAGAGCGGCCCGAGCCGAAGTCGCCAACAACAGCGAAGCGCTGCGCCTGTAAGGATGCAAGGCTCGACAAACTCAACAGTAGAATAAATACAATTTGGCGCGCTACTCTTGCCCCCCGAAGAACCTGCATAGTGTGGTTTGTTATATTTAAATTAAAGATATTAAATAAATAATAAAAAGGTAACACACTTGCTATAGTACAACTATTTTACCATTCCTTCGCGCTTCCATTATAGAAGACCCTCTTTTATCAGAGGTTGCTTGTTAGCGCAAGCGGATCTATTCGTCCCGGTTACATCTTCCCTTATTATACTCTATGAAGCTACTGTTACCGCTTCTACTTTTTGCAGGCACTACCCTACCCACACTCGGCCAGGTGGCCCCACCATTTGCGGATTCTAATCTTCCCTTAGTCGTTATTGATACGCAAGGCAGCACGATTGTAGACGATCCGAAAGTCGCCGCACAGATGCGCATTATCGACCGTGGTCCGGGCCAGCGCAATGCGCTTACGGATGTCCCCAACCAATACAAAGGGCGTATTGGTATTGAGCTACGCGGTTCATCGTCGCAGTCAATGCCCAAGAAAAGCTACGGCCTGGAGACGCTTGACCGTGATGGAGAAGAGTTAGATACCACCTTGCTCGGAATGCCCGCTGAACACGACTGGGTGCTCACAGCCAACTACGCCGACAAAACGCTCCTACGCAACTCCCTCACTTATGAGCTGGCGTCTCAGTTAGGACAATACGCCAGCCGTAGCCGCTACTGCGAGCTATTTTTGAATGGTGAGTATAAGGGCGTATATGTTCTTGGAGAGAAGATCAAGCGGGGTAGCAGCCGCGTAAACATTAGCAAGCTAAAAAGCACCGATGTACGTGGTGATGCCGTAACGGGCGGTTACCTGTTGAAATTAGATAAACTAACTGGCACCCCAGCCGGCGGTTTCTACTCTCGGCAAGCAGACCCTGATTTTCCTACCAACGCGGCTCCTTACATTCAGGTAGAATACCCCAAGTTGAAGGACTTAGTGCCAGCCCAGCTCAACTACATTGCGGCTTACGTAGACAGCTTTGAAGTCGCCTTGGCCGGTCCCAACTTTACCGACCCGACCGTGGGCTACCGTCGCTATCTGGACGTACCTTCTTTCATAGACTATTTCCTGCTTACAGAGCTCAGCCGTAACGTCGATTCTTTCTACTCCAGCACTTTCTTCTATAAGGACCGCAGTAGCAAAGGTGGCAAGCTGGTAATGGGACCCGTATGGGATTTTGATCTGGCCTGGCACAACGCCAACTACAATGACAGCCATTTAACCGAGGGCTGGCAGTACACACAAACGGGACCTTTCTGGCGTCGGCGCTTGCTGCAAGACCCTGCTTTCACGGAGGCACTTTACAGCCGCTGGACGGTTTTGCGCAGTGCGCAGCTAAGCGAGGAGCACTTGTACCACATGATTGATTCCTCGGCTACACAACTCAACGAAAGCCAGGAACGCAATTTTCAGGCCTGGCCGATCATGGGGCAGTATGTATGGCCCAACCCAGAACCCATTGCTACTTCCTACGCTGGTGAAATCAGCAACATCAAGCAGTGGGTACACGACCGCCTTCTGTGGATGGACAATAACCTACCGGGCCGCCCGAATGGCAGCATTACTAGCACCCAGGCGCAACGTACCACCGAACTGGAACTAGTGGCTTTCCCATCACCTTTCAGCGACAACTTAACCATCCGCTATGAGCAACGTGTGGCAGGGGCAGTATCACTGGAACTGTTATCAACTCTTGGGCGTGTAGTGAGCCGTCAGCAGTTGACCAACCAAGCCGCTGGAAGCCAAACTAGCACTATTTCTAACGTAGCTGATTTGCCGGCGGGGCTATATTTCTTACGCCTGACCTCACCAGCGGGTAGCCAGACCTTACGGGTACAAAAGCTGGCCATATAGTGGCGAGAGGAATATGCTGGTACACAAAAGCGCCCCACTAGCTTGGCTAGTGGGGCGCCTTTGTGTAGGATAGTGTGCCGTTAAGCCGCCAACTCATCGGGCGAGTAAAGAGGCAAAACTCGTGTTTCTGTTTCGGCTGATGGCAGGGCTACTGGGCCCGGATACTGCTTAGTTTCGGCAGCATGACGACGCAGGGCGCGCATTAGCAGGTATTTGTACTTCTCCGCATCAGCCAGAGCTGCTTCCACAGCCTGGATTGCATCGTTGTACGCTACAACGGGCACCGATTCGGCCGCCTCGCCGGTGGGGTACGTGAGCTCAAAAACGGGGCAATTCAAGTATTCAGCAGGCGTTTTCATATCCAGATGGCAAGAGAAAGTCAGCTTATAATTTCAGTCAGCTATAGAACCGATTTGGGGCCAGTATCATTCCCAGAACGAGGACTTTTTCTTGCATTTTTCCGCAAAAGACAGCCTGTACAACTAGCTGCGAATCAAGACTTTATTTGCAGAATAATTTTCCCAAACTGTAGGCTTTCATCCATATGACGCAACGCCTTTTCGCCTTCAGCTAACGAAAAGATTTGGTCTACTGCTGGCTCAATGCGGTGTTGCTCGAATAGGTTTATCATAGCGGCAAAATCTTGTTCGGTGCCCATGGTAGAGCCTAGCACGGACAGCTGTTTCCAGAATATTTTGCGCGCCGCTACGTTTGGAATATCACCTTGGGTAGCGCCATAGAACACAATCCGCCCACCAGGAGCAGCGGCATCTACTAAGTTATTGAAGCCGGAGCCGGCGGCGCTGTCGATAACCACATCGAAGCCGCCTCCCGCTTCTTTAGTTAGCGTAGCGGGCCAGTTTTCGGTTTTATAGTTGGCTCCTCCTTTGGCTCCTAACGCCACAGCTTTGGCAATCTTCTCATCTGAACCAGAAGTGACCCACACCTCAGCACCAATGGCTACGGCCATCTGCAAGGCAAGTAGAGCTACGCCCCCACCTACCCCACTCACGAGTACCCGCTCGCCAGGACGCACCTGGGCCCGCGTGAACGTGGCGCGGTAGGCCGTAACACCGCCCAAGGGGAGAGCGGCTGCTTGTTCAAAGCTCAGGTACGCGGGTTTGGGCCGGACATACCGGGCTGGTACGCATACAAACTCGGCAAAGGTGCCATCTTGCGGCAAGCCCAGAATCTGGAAGTCGCGGCCCTGGGCCGCGGGGTTGTCGCCCCAATTTTGACCGGGGTTGATGAGTACGGGCTGGTGAAGCAGGACCTGCTCTACGCCTTCGCCAAGGGCGGCAACGATGCCCGCCCCATCGGCGCCCAGAACAATCGGAAACTTTAGGCCCGCGTACTGCCCCTTCTGAATCCAAACGTCGCGGTGGTTAAGGGCTGCAGCGTGGAGCTGCACAAGTACCTCACCGGGGCCGGGTTGGGGAGTAGGAACGTCGCGGAGTTGGAGAGGCTGGTTGATACCATCCAGAACAAGAGCTTGCATAAGGAGAGAATTGACCGGTGGTTACTTGGTAGTACTACCGGGTAGGAACACAACGCTGCCACCTTTCGGCCCGAGAGGCCCGTGGCTATTTATTGCTGCTGAGTGGCTAGGAAACTTATAGAAACCGAGCGGCCAGCTCGGGGGTAGGCAGCCAGCACGACTCCTGCCGCCCAAACCAACGGTAGCGGTTACGGGCTACTAGGCGGTACGCCGCGTCGCGAATGGGCCTTGGCAACAACAGCAGTACCGTAGCTGCCGCCGCCCAATAGCCACCTAACCCACGCAGCACGCCTAGCGCCGCCGCCGAGTGGGTGTAGGCCTTACCATCTTGCACCAATACTACCGTACCGGGCTCAGCCACGGGCTGAATGCCGTGAGCTTGCAGCAGAGCTTTCCCCTTCTCAGACTGGAGAGCTGCAAAGCGGAAACGCCCGGCTGCATCGTGCTCAATCACAAACTGCACAAACCCGTTGCACAGGTTACAAACGCCATCAAATAGAATAGTAGCAGAGGAGGATGCCATGGCCGCAGATATGTAAAAGAGGTGGGAAGAACGCTGTTCCTAGAGTAGTACGTGTACTAGGGTACGCCAGACTATAAGGTAGCAGCCCACTGAAAGTAACAACAAAATTTGGCTCTCTGTTTGGGCAAACACGGCGCTTACGGCCTGTTTAGCTTGTATGCCACTTGCGAGTAGCTCTGCCCATCCTAACCTACTTTTAAAGAGGCCCGTAAAGCCCTCTTACGTATTTATACTTTTATCTCCAATCTTAAAATACGTATAAATTCTTCCCGCTAATTGTCATTTGCTGTTCGCATCTGACCGTATAGGAGGATAGAGTTTTCTGGAGCCCGGCAGTAATTTGATGAAAATGGAGCAGTTGGATACCCATGCCGGGGGGTCATTCTTTTCACCTCATTTCCTACGTATGTCTGTACAACCCAGAATACTGCTGGCCGCATGCTTTGTGAGCCTCCTGTCCCTAGGCGCTTGCGGAAGCAGCCAGAGCGAAAATGCTGACGCCTCCTCGGGTACCTCAACAGCCGGTAGTGCCAATAACACCAACGAAGGGCAAAGCATGGCCGGCGACGGCGCTATGGGCGGCAACGGCCCTACTACCGGAGCTAACAACGGCACCAATGCTGCTGGCTCCTCTACGACCGGCACCGACTCGGCAGGCGTCACGCCCTAAAAATACTTTCCTATTCCGATACGACACCATCCACCATCTTCTTTCCATCCAATGAAAAAGTCACCTTTCTCCGCTTGGGCTTTTGGCCTCACCACGTTTGTTTGCGCAGCTGGTATTGCCGTAGGTAGCCTTCAGGTTACGAATGCCGCTCCTAGCGCCCAGCGCAACGACCAAGGCACGCAAGGCACTACTACTTCAGGTACTACAACTGGTAGCACCTCCGGCACCACCGCCGGTGGAACAACCGCGGGCGGTACCACTTCGGGCACTACCGCCGGCTCTATGTCTACGAGCGGTTCTACTACCATGGGCACTACGTCTGGCACTACTAGCGGTAGCGTAACCAGTGGTTCTTCTACCTCGGGCAGCATGACGAGCGGCACTACCACCAGCGGCACTACTAGCGGCAGCATGACTTCCGGCCGTACTACCTCAGGCCGCACTACTGCCTCTGGCCGTACTACTTCCGGTCGTACTACCAGTGGCAGCATGACCTCTGGTCGTACCACATCGGGCCGCACTACTGCTTCGGGCCGTACCACGTCGGGCCGCACTACTTCCGGTTCTTCTACTTCTGGCACTAGCACCTCTGGCTCTACCACTTCCGGTACTACCAGCGGCAGCACCACGCGCTAATTCAGGTCTACGTTCGCGTTAGCCTCAAAAGGCGAAAAGGCCGGCTACTACTAGTGGTTGCGTCTTTTCGCCTTTTTTTCTATTTCCTACTCTGGTCTTCCCTGGTACGGCATGCTTCGGATTCTCTCCCTCCTTCGTCGTCCGTTTGTTCTTGATTTACGCGCCCTAGCCCTATTGCGTGCGGCCGTAGCTGCTGTGCTGCTCTTGGATATAGGCATCCGGGCTACTGACCTGGAAGCACACTACTCCAACTTAGGCGTACTACCGCTAGGGGCTCTGTATGAGCATGGCTGGAACCAATACAGCTTTTCCCTGCACAATAGCAGCGGGCTGTGGCAGGTGCAAGCTATTCTTTTTCTGATAGCAGCGGGCTTAGCCGTAGCCTTGCTTGTGGGGTATCATACCCGATTGGTAACGGCGCTGTCGTGGATTCTGCTGGTATCCGTACAAAACCGTAACCCTCTTATTTCGCAAGGCGGCGACGATTTACTGCGGATGCTGCTGTTTTGGGGGTTTTTCCTGCCATGGGGTAGGGTATACTCTGTTGATAGTAAGAAGCAGCCCAAACCGGAGCAGCTCACGTACTTCAGCGCGGCTACCATTGCCTACATTGTGCAGTTGGCGCTGGTGTACTGGTGCACGGCCTTGCTGAAAAGCAGTCCCGAATGGAGCCAGGAGGCACCGCTTTGTACTACGCTTTGAGCCTCGACCAAGTGCTCATGCCCGGCGGCCGGCTGCTGTACCCCCACCCCGATTTGATGCGTTGGCTTACGTTTGCCACGTACTACATGGAAATGCTGCTGCCTTTCGTGCTCTTCATTCCATTCCGGGTGACGTTCTGGCGGCTGCTGTTTGTGATTGTGATGCTAGGCTTTCACTTGGGCATTAGCCTCACACTATTTGTGGGTCTGTTCTTCATCATCAATATTGCCTCTATTATGGGGCTGCTACCGCCTACTACTATGGCGTGGCTAGAGCGCCATATAGTGCCCCGCGCTCAGCGGTTAGGCTCTCAGGTAGAAGGCCGACTTCAGCCCTGGCGGCCTCGGCTGACCGCCTGGCAACAAGCTGTAGGCTTGCGAGTGGAAGCTTCCTGGAAGCCGCCTACCGGCATTCAAGGCTTGTTGCGCAGCATGCGTGATGGGCTGGTAGTAGGCTTACTAGCTTATGTGTGCTGGTGGAATCTCGATACCATTGCCGAGCCACGCTGGACCATGCGGGAGCCCTTGCGGTGGCTGGGTCACCTCGTGCGCATCGACCAACACTGGGGCATGTTCGCGCCCTCAGTCTTCAAAGACGATGGCTGGTACATTCTGGATGGCACTACTACCTCTGGCCAACACCTCGACCTGAACCGGGATGGGGCCGTGGTTACGTACGAGAAGCCCGCTTCAGTCGTATCCCTGTTCAAAAATGACCGGTGGCGTAAGTATTCGGAGAACTACCTCTTCGTTGATAATGCGTACATGCGGCCTTACTACTGCAATTATTTGCTTCGCATCTGGCACGAAACACCGGGGCACGCCCCTCTTCGTCAGCTCGATGTCATCTACATGAAAGAAGTGTCGCGGCCTAACTACCAACCCGTGCAACCCGTGCGCGAGGTACTTTGTAGCTGTGCACCATAAGCCTCTCCGGGTTTTCCTTTCCGCTTTTGCTGTTCTCTCATTCTGTGTCTTTCTGAAGCTATGTCAACAACTGCCAACCGCGCTACTACCCCATCCTTGGCCTACGTGGCCCCGGGCCTTTGGGGCTTGCGCAATGTATTCGTGAACGTGTACTACGTGCGCAACCCCAACGAACCTGCCGACCCCTGGGTACTGGTTGACGCCGGCTTACCAGGTTCGGGCACCAAGCTCGCGCACACCGCCGACGCCCTTTTTGGCCCCGACAACCCACCGGCGGCTATCCTGCTTACCCACGGCCACTTCGACCACGTGGGCGGCCTTCCTCACTTGCTGGAGACCTGGCCCAATGTGCCCGTGTATGCCCACACGTTGGAACTGCCCTACCTCACTGGCCGCTCTAGCTACCCGCCCCCAGACCCAACAGTAGGCGGCGGAGCTATGGCCGCTATGTCGTTTCTATATCCGAAGAAGCCACTAGACTTGGGCGACCGGGTGCAGGCCCTGCCCGAGGATGGTTCGGTACCATTTCTACCCGGTTGGCGCTGGGTGTTCACACCTGGCCATACACCCGGTCACGTTTCTTTCTTCCGCGAAGAAGACAAGCTGCTGCTGGCCGGTGATGCCTTCGTAACTACAAAGCAAGAGTCGGGAACGGCCGTGTGGCTGCAAACTCAGGAAGTACACGGCCCGCCCGCTTACTTCACGCCCAATTGGCAGCAGGCCCGCACCTCGGTAGCCTTACTCGCGGAACTCAACCCACAGATTGCCGCTACCGGACATGGCATTCCAATGCGAGGCCAAGAGTTACAGCACCAACTCTCCGATTTGGTTGAAAACTTCGACCATAAGGCGGTGCCCTCACATGGCCGTTACGTAGGCCAGCCCGCCGAGGCCGATGCTACGGGCGTGCTATCAGTGCCTCCGCCAGCAAGCTACCCGCCTCCGTTTGGATTGCCGGAGCCAGCTTGGCATTACTTGGAGGCCTCCTCTGGCTAAAGAAGCAAGACAAGCACTAGGCTCGAAGGAGTAGCAGGGCGCTGTTTTCGGCTGTTTCTGTTGTCGTTCATATCCACCCATTTCTAACAGCGTGCCTTGCGCCCCGCTGGCCAATGGCCGGTATGGTGCAAGGCACGTTGCAGAAAACTGTGTCTTTTATGCCCACCCAATCTGATGAGAATCCTTCTTTTCGACGGCAGCTCTCCTCCCTTAGTCGGCTTGATTTGCGGAAGCACTCTATTGACGAGCTAGTGGAGCGTATACAAGAGCTATTGGAAGGGCAAACGCTGCGGTGCTTAGAATTTGCTCCTGGTTTGTTGTTGTACCGGGGCATTACTGGTCAGCGGCCCTCCTACCTGTCTGAAGTATCCTACCCACCCGCGCACCGCGTTCAGCACGACCAGCGGGCCAACCGTGCTGGCGAGCCCGTCTTCTATTGTAGCGCCACTTGGCACCCACCTTTCTTCGAAGCCCACGTGCAGCCCGACGACCACATCGTTATTGCACGCTGGCAAACCCAAAAACCCCTGCGCATTGTCAGCTTTGGCTACGCCAACGTGTGTACCGATGACCCCCACACCGACCGTGAACACGCCCTACGGCGTGCCCTGCGCCAGCTACCCGACGACACCCGGGCTCTGGCCGGATTTCTCACCCGTGCTTTCACCCGCACTGTCGATGATGACTCGGCCCACCACTACCGCATGTCTATTGCCATTGCGGAGGCCTGCCAGCTAGGTACTGCCTTTGATGGGCTACTCTACCCATCGGCGGCTATGCCCAGCCCGGCGCACAACTTAGCCTTGCACCGCTCCTGCCTTGATGAGGAAAAACTGGCCTTGCACTACGTGGAATACCTGCGCGTGAACGGCATCGGAACCGAAACCATCGACGTGTGCTCCCTCGACTTTGCCCGCCATACCGAACCCGACGGGCGCTTGCAGTGGCTAAGGCAGCCCGGCAACTGGGTGCTGCGTGAAGGTGCCACCGCCACCGACTGCCACTTTGAACAGGGTCGTTGGCACAAATAAACCAGAACCAACTGTGCTGCAAAATCCCTTCCTCCGGTCCTAGTGTAGGCACTTGAGGAAGGGCTTTTTGTTGGGCAGTGGCACCAATGCTTTACTGATTTCCCTGCGGTAGCAAGTCGCAGTACCAGAAGCCGGTATCGAAGGGAGAAGGGGCGCTAGGTGCGGCTTCGTCGGAGTCAGGGCTGGTACTGGTGGCGGGCTGATAGGTACGCCGTACAATGTCGCCGCACTGGAAGGAAATGGGGCTGCTAAAGTATGGCGTATCAAATACGAAGCTGTGGTATTCGCCGTTTTCTCCGCAGGCGTCCACGCCCGCTGGGAGGTCGCGCAGGAAATCCTCGTCCAGCAAACGCCCGCAAAAACTAGCATCCAAGTACTTCTCGTTGACGCACACAACTACCGCCCGAAAACCGAGGTCTAGATACTCGCGCAAGATATCGGCCGTTGGGCGCTGCCACAACGGAAACACGGCCTGCATACCCACTTTGGCAAGCTGCTCCTCGCGGTACCGGCGCAAATCTTCCAAGTAAATGTCGCCGAAGACTGCGTGCGATACGCCGCGAGCCTGCCAGGGAGCCAGCGCCGCCCGCATCAGGTCGTCGTACTCGGTCATACTGGGTGTTTCGGGAAGTTCCAGCGTGGTAAGCGGCAAACCAATGCGTTGGGCTTGCGCTTCTAGTAGCTCCCGGCGCACGCCATGCATAGACACCCGCTCATACTGGCTATTAACGCTCGTAAATAGGGTTTCAATGCGCAGTTGGGTCGTGCGTAGCGTGTGGTAAAGGGCCAGGGCAGAGTCTTTGCCTCCACTCCAATTAAAGATTGCCGGGGCGGGTTGAGCTGCATTCATGCACAATACTACAACGGCAATGGGCAGTACGTGTAACTGAAAGCGCCTGCCTACCGTCTACCTACTATTCTACTTGTTCTCCCGACTTTCTATTCTTTCCTGTATGAAACGCGCCTTTTCTTTTTTTGTGGCCGCTGGCCTCCTCGCTACCCTGCCCGCCTGCGACTATAACAATACCCCTGGCAAAGACCCCCAAGCAAGCCAAGACTTCACGGAGGCTCCCAAAGCCCGCTCCACCGAAACGAATCTTGACAGCATTAGTGGGGGCGATGAAGCCTATACGCCCATTGGCAAAGGCTCTGCCGCCGACCAGAAAACATCGAATCAGGCTGGTTTGGATGGTTCGCCCGGCAGTCCAAATTCGCCCAACAACACCCTACCAGAGCAGAACCAGGAAGCCCGGGGCACCTCACGCGAGCAATAGCCTAAAGCCCTCCGCAAAACTAGAAAAGCCCATTGGTGTAGCACCAATGGGCTTTTCTAGTTTTGCGGTAGTACTACAGCGTCCAGCGGCGCGACTCTGCCTCCCCAGCGTTGCTGCCCTTGGCCAAGGCCAAGCCAGTGCCTAAGGTCAGCAGATCCTCGAAACCGCCTACCAAGCCACTCGGCAAGCCAGACGTTTCAGTGGCCCGCTTGCGCAGGAAATAGCTGATGTAGGAGCCCGCAATGGCCGACAGACCGCCCAGCAAAGCGCCGTTGAGCTGTTTTCCCCGGTTGATCTTGTACAGGGTAGCACCTACCAGCGCACCAGCCGCCGCACGGCCCAGCAAAGCAGTAGGCGTAATGCGGTCGGGCATCTGGGGTAGTTTATCAGCCGTCATTTCGCCGGCGGCCAGCAGTTTGAGGCCATGGGCGACTAGGGGTTTCTGCAAGTAGCGCAGCGGCGAGCCTGCCAATGTGTTCGGACGGTATTGTAGCAGGTTGCTACTCAACAAGGCAGGCGCCGTCATGCTCCGAAAACCGGCCAAGGTGCCCAACCCCACGGTTTGCCACAGGTGTTTGCTCATATGTCAGGAAGTAAGTTGGATGAACTAGTAGAAAGGCGTTGTTGGCTTAAACGGGTAGCAGCCCGGCAGGGTCGGATATTTCTACTGAGTAGAAGCAAGGCCCTAGAGCAGTTGCGGAATTTAGGCAGCCAAAGCTCTTGTACGGGCTTAGTTACACCAACAGAAGGCACCTACCATAGCACATTCATATCCAACACAATACCACTCACCCATAGACCACCAAGCTATTTTTTTCATCTTCTTGAGCATGGGTTTTACATACCCACAATCCTAGGTTACTGCCCAGCGGGTGTGGGGTCGAGGCGGAAGCAGTTGTGATGGCAGTGCAGGATCAGAGCAAACAAGAAAAGGCTGTACACCATCTGGGTGCCTACCGTATTCTACTGCTCTAGCAAAGCACTGCCAAACACGAGGCTGAGGATAACTGCATAGCTGCTGTGAGGGCAGGCCGCGTACATAACCCCAGCACCAACAGCAACCCGATACTGCCCTCTACAAAGGACAGCGCTGCTGCAAAAGCGTCCTCTACCGGTACGGGTAGTGGGGAGCGGCGAACTGCTTCACTAGTCCTGACCGAAACCCGGCCAGCTTGGGCAAACGTACTACCCATGTACCAAGAAACTAACGCCGTGTCATAAACACCCCAGCACGAAGGCTAAGGCTAATTCAGAATTTGAAAGCTTCATAAGGCAAGTACATCCTACTGAGTTCTGCCTCATGGGCGCCCCGTAATTACAGTTCCGCCTGTAGCAGCTGAAATACCGCGCATGTCGGGGTGCGCAAATGGCTAAGCCGATTTCTCATTTCGTCTGTTACTTCTAGCGTCACTCGACTTTCGTATTCGCGTACGGATTCTCCATTCTATCAACCCTACTTTCTTTCCTATGTCAGATACAACCAAGCCAACCTTCTCGCCAACTTATACTCTAGGGGGCGACTTAACGATTAACCGCATGGGCTACGGCGCCATGCGCATCACAGGTGAGGGCATTTGGGGCCCACCTCAGGACCACGACGAAAGCATCCGGGTGCTTAAGCGCAGCGTAGAATTGGGGATCAACTTCATTGACACCGCCGACAGCTACGGCCCCAACGTGTCGGAAGAGTTGATTGCGGAGGCGCTCCATCCCTACCGCGCCGGCTTGGTGATTGGGACCAAGGGCGGCTTGCTCCGCACTGGCCCCAACCAATGGCCCATTGACGCCAGCCCCAACCACTTGCGCGAAGCGTTGGAGGGTAGCCTCACCCGCCTCAAGCTCGATCAGATTGACTTGTACCAACTGCACCGGGTAGACCCTGAGGTGCCATTTGAGAAAACCCTGGAATTCTTGCAGGAAGTGCAGGAGCAGGGGCTTGTAAAGCACATCGGCCTTTCGGAAGTCACCGTCGAGCAGATTCAGAAAGCCCAGCAGTACGTGAAGGTGGCATCGGTACAGAACATGTACAGTGTAGACAACCGCAAGTGGGAAGCCGAGCTAAACTACACCGCGCAAAACGGCATGGCCTTTATTCCGTGGTATCCACTCAGTGGCGGCAACCAAGAGGCGTTGAGTAAGCTCGACCAGATTGGCCAAAAGTACGGCGCCACCAAACAGCAAATAGCCCTGAGCTGGCTGCTGCACCGCTCACCCAACATCCTGCTGATTCCGGGCACTTCCAAAGTGCAGCATCTAGAAGAAAACGTGCAGGCAGCGTCCATTGCCCTGTCGGCGGAAGACCTCGCCGAGTTGGAATCCTTGAGCCCAGCCCCAGCGGTCCATTAGGCCCCGCGCCTAACAGCACCAGAGTGGCACGCAGGAGAAAGGGGGAGTACCAGGAAATACTTCCTGGTACTCCCCTTTCTCCTGCGTG